>DATKPS010000122.1:0-9801 GCA_035524015.1 Candidatus Sulfotelmatobacter sp. | reverse complement strand
TTCGACGACTTTGTTGTAATGGGTCTGCACGTCGCGCGACGATTCGATGGCATACCGCACGCTCTCCAGCACCGGACTGCCGATTGGTTTCGGCCAAGGCAATGTAGTTGTAGTTTGAGTCAAAGCATCCCCCTTGGGAAATATACGAGTTAAACCTAAGCAGTCCGCGCCAGAATGATCAGCGCCAGTCCTATCACGAAACAAGCAAACATCGCCGCGATCAACTTCGAGGTCCCCGCCGGCGCTGCGCGAAATTCCTTCCAGATGAACACGCCCCATAGCGCCGCCACCATCGTCGCTCCCTGCCCCAACCCGTAGGAAATCGCAAAGCCGGCCTTGCCTGACGCAATAATGTTGAACAACATCCCGACGCCCCAGATAATTCCTCCCAACACTCCGGTCAGGTGCGTGCCAAAGCTTCCTTTGAAATAATCCGCATAGGAAACCGGCGCGCCCACAAACGGCTTCTTCATCACCACCGTATTGATCACGAAATTGCTCAGCAAAATCCCCACGGCAAACACAAACACCGCCGCGTACGGTCCCACCTTCCCCGGTTCTGGCCGCGTAAAGTCCGTGTACATCGACGCGGCCACAAAGCGGTAGAAAAATCCCATCAACACCCCGCACGCCACCGAAAGCACCAACCCCTTCGTGCTCACTCCCGCCGCGCCTCCCGGCAGTTTCCGGTACGCCACCGCATCCAAAACAATCGCCAGCACCACCAGCAGCACGCCGATAAACAACAGCGTGGCATTCCCCAATGGATCCGCGATGTAATTCACCACCACGCCTAACACCAACGCGATCCCAATCCCCACCGGAAACGCCACGGACATTCCCGCTATATCGATGGCCGCCACCAACAGAATATTCGCCAGATTAAAAATCGCTCCGCCCAGCAACGCCGACCCCGCGTTCGTCTTCGAGATCTGCTGCAGATCCTCCACAAACGGCCGCCCTGCGGTTCCGTGGCTCCCCAGCGTCAACCCCAAAATCAGCGTCAGCAGCAGCACTCCAATCGTGTAGTCCCAATAGAACAGCTCAAATCGCCAACCTCTTTTCGCCAGCTTCTGCGTATTGGCCCACGAACCCCAGCAAAACATGGTGATCACGCAAAACACCACTGCCCATGCATAACTCTGCAAAACGAACATTTCCGCTCCTTTGCATTGTCCTGCCTTGCCGTCCAGCGTCTTGCTTTACTCGAAACTAAGTCTTCCCGTTCCGGCGCGCCCATTCCGCTTCAAACTCTGCTCGTCTCGGAAACGATTTCTGCGTGCCCACTCGCATTGTCGAAAGCCCCGCATACAGATTCGCCCGCAACAGCGCTTCTTTCTCCAGCAGCCCCTCCGCCAGAAACACCGCAAAGCTGCCGATGAACGCGTCCCCCGCACCCGTAGTGTCCTTGGGTGTCACCTCGAACGGCGCAATCACTTCCGATCCCTCGCCGTTGGCAATCAGCGACCCGCGCGCCCCCAGCGTCAAAATCACTTTGCGGAAGCCCTGCCGCAACAACGATTCTGCGCACTTTTTCGCGTCTTCGATCGTATGCACCGGCAAACCTGTAATCACTTCTGCTTCGGTCTCGTTGGGCACGAAATAGTCTGCTCCAATCAGTTGACTGATTTGTGCCGGCAGCGCTGGCGCCGGATTCACGATGCACCGGATGTTGTTTTTGTGCGCGAACTGCACCGTGTAATACACCGTATCCAGTGGTATCTCGAACTGCAGGATGATTATGTCCACGCTCTTCAACGCGCTCGCGGCTTCCTCCACATCCGCGGGCTTTAGCGTATCGTTCGCGCCTTTCACCACGATGATGCGGTTCTGCCCGTTCGGCTCCACAAAAATCGGCGCCACGCCGCTCGATACCCCTTCCACAATGCGCACGTGCTTCGCATCGATCCCCATCGACGTGAAGTTCTTCAGCGTCGCTTCTCCAAAAAGGTCGTTGCCCACTTTCGCCACCATCACCACGTCCGCGCCGCAGTAACGTGCCGCAACTGCCTGGTTCGCCCCCTTTCCGCCAAACCCCAAATCAAAGCTCTTCCCAAAAATGGTTTCTCCCGCGCGCGGAAATGTGTCACTAAAGGTTGTTAAATCCGTATTGGCGCTTCCGACCACAGCAATCCGGGGTGACCTGGACATACTTTCTCCTCTGTTCAGTGGCAAGCCGCGAAAATATACCACCGCGCGCGAATCAGCAAGTGTGACCACCTCAGCACGTAGCGCGCAAATCGCTGTCGCGCTTCGTAGCTCCTTCGTTGACGCCCATTTCCTGCGATGTTAGTCTCCCCCTTCGTTCCCAAATGGCATGCGCGCCGTTGACCTCATCCAAAAAAAACGCGATTCCGGGGAGCATTCCCGCGAAGAAATTGACTATCTCATTTCCAGCTATACCAAAGGCGACATCCCCGATTATCAGATGGCCGCCTGGCTCATGGCCGCTTGGATTCGCGGCTTAAGCGGCGCCGAAACCGCCGCGCTCACCGAAGCCATGTTGCATTCCGGCGAAGTTGTCGATCATTCCTACCTGCCGGTCAAAAAAGTCGACAAGCATTCCACCGGCGGTGTGGGCGACAAAACTTCCCTTATCCTCGCTCCCATCGTCGCGGCAGGCGGCCTCGCGGTTCCCATGATTAGCGGCCGCGGTTTGGGCCACACCGGCGGAACCCTCGACAAGCTCGAAGCCATTCCTGGTTTCAACACCGCTCTGAGCCTCGCCGACTTTCGCCGCGTCCTCAAAGAGTGCGGCATGAGCCTCATCGGCCAAACCGCCGAAATCGCTCCCGCCGACAAAAAAATCTATGCCCTCCGAGACGTCACCTCCACCGTCGAGAGCATCGGCCTGATTTGCGCCTCCATCATGAGTAAGAAACTTGCCGAAGGCATCGACGCTCTGGTGCTCGACGTCAAAACTGGCTGCGGGGCTTTCATGGCCAAGGAAGAAGACGCCATCCGTCTCGCCGAAGTTATGGTCGACACCGCTCAGCGCACCGGCAAGAAAGCCGTCGCCCTGCTCACCGACATGAGCCAACCGCTCGGTCGTATGGCTGGCCATTCCAACGAAGTGATCGAGTCCATCGACGTACTCAAAGGCGGTGGTCCCGCCGATCTTCGTGATCTCAGCCTTGAACTCGCCGCCTGGATGTTTTATCTCGGCGATCGCTGCGAGTCTGTCGAAGAAGGCCGCAAGCTCGCCCAGCAAATGATTGATTCCGGCAACGCTCTCGAGCGCTTGCGCCTCTGCATTCGCCTGCAAGGGGGCAACGAACGCATCATTGACGACACTTCCCTGCTGCCCATGGCCAAGTCCCAAACCGTCATTGCCAGTCCCAGGTCTGGTTACATTAGCTCTACCCGCTGCCGTGATTTTGGCGTCGCCTTGGCTATCCTCGAAGGCGGCCGCGCCAAAAAGGAAGACGTCATCGATCATGGTGTCGGCCTGGAATTCCACAGGCGCATTGGCGACCGCGTGCAAGCAGGAGAAAAACTCGTCACAATCCAATACAATTCCAGCAACAAGCTGGCCGAGGCTCAGGATCTGGTTGCTGCTGCTTTTGCATTTAGCGATGCCCCGGTGCCACCGCCGCAATTGATTCGGCACATCATCGGCGGCTAGCGCCATTCTTTCGCTTCGCACTTCGGCTCGCAGCGATTGCCACGGTCAGCGCGAGCGGCGCTGCCTTCATCGCAGAAAGGGGTCAGGATGGCCCGACTTACAGGTTTGCTCGGTATGGCCGTGTTAGTTGGCCTCGCTTATCTTTTTTCCACGGCACGGAAATCCATTCAGCTCAAAACCGTACTCTGGGGACTCGGTCTGCAATTCGCCTTTGGCGTCTTCGTTCTCAATTTCCCGGTGGGCCGCCGGATATTTCAGTTCCTCGGCGACGCCGTCAACAAATTGCTTTCCTTCGCTTTCGTGGGCTCGGAATTCGTCTTCGGCGGCTTGGGCGTGCAGCACTCCTCCTTCGGTTTCATCTTCGCCTTTCAAGTTCTGCCCACCATCATTTTCATCGCCGCCGTCTTCGCTTTCCTCTATCACATTGGCGTCATGCAGCTCTTCATTCGCGCGTTCGCCTGGGTCATGACCCGGGTCATGGGCGCCAGTGGCGCGGAATCCCTCAACATCGCCGCCAGCATTTTCATGGGACAGACCGAAGCGCCCCTCACCATTCGTCCCTTTCTCAACAGTCTCACCAAATCTGAACTCATGACCGTCATGACCTGTGGCATGGCTCACGTCTCCGGCGGCATCATGGCCGCGTACATCGCCTCCGGAATCGAGGCCAAGCACCTTCTCACCGCCGTCATCATGACTGCACCCGGTACCTTGCTCATGGCTAAAATGCTCGTGCCGGAAACCGAAAAGCCTCTCACCGCCGGACAAGTCCATATGCCCCAGATGGAGAAAGAAGCCAATTTCCTCGGCGCCATTTCCCGCGGCACTTCCGACGGCCTGCACCTGGCCATCAATGTCGGCGCCATGCTCATCTCCTTCATCGCCTTGCTCGCTCTCGCCGATTATTTGATTGGCGGTGTGCATCAACACATCGCTTGGTTCCCGCAAAGCTTGGAACAATTCTTCGGCTGGATTTTTTCTCCTATAGCCTGGTTGATCGGCATTCCCTGGAAAGATGCCCCGGCGGTTGGCAATCTGCTAGGAACGCGCATGAGTCTGAACGAAGTGGTGGCCTTCACCCAACTGGGCAAAATGAAAGGCTCGCTCGACCCGCGTTCCTTCACCATTGCCACCTTTGCGCTGTGCGGTTTCGCCAACTTCAGTTCGATCGGCATTCAGATCGGCGGCATCGGCGCTCTCGCTCCCGAGCAGCGCGGCCAGCTCGCTAAATTCGGCATTCGCGCCATGCTCGCCGGCACCATGGCCAATTTGATGTCTGCCTGCATCGTGGGAATCCTGTCATGAGCCCGAAAAAAGAAAAATCGCGTAGCCTTCCCAGTGCCGAATTTGCCCGCGCGGAAGCTGCCGCGAAATTCATCCAGAAAAAAACGAAATTGCGCCCGCAGATCGCCCTGGTACTCGGCTCCGGCCTCGGAGCGTTCGCCGACGAGTTTGCGGCAGCCACGCGCATCCCCTACGCCCAAATTCCGCATTTCCCGCGCTCCACCGCCATCGGTCACGCCGGACAACTCGTCCTCGGCACTGTGGAAAATGTCCCGGTCGTCGGCATGCAAGGCCGCGTGCATCTTTACGAGGGCTATTCCGCTAAAGACGTAGTGTTTCCTATTCGCGTATTTGCTCGCATGGGTGTAAGAGCGGTGATCCTGACCAACGCCGCTGGCGGCATCAAAAAAGATTTTACGCAGGGGCGCCTGGTCGTGGTCAGCGATCACATCAATCTTCAGGGCACCAACCCGCTCATCGGCCCAAATGACGAACATTTCGGTACGCGTTTTCCGGACATGACTGCCGCTTACGACAAAAAATTCCGCGAACTGGCTCTCGCCGAAGGCCGTCGCTTGCAACTCGATCTCGACGAAGGGGTGTACGCCGCGCTCTCCGGCCCAACCTACGAAACCCCCGCCGAAATTCGCTATCTTCGCGCCATCGGCGCCGATCTCGTGGGCATGTCCACGGTCCCGGAAGTTATCGCGGCGCGTCACTGCGGCCTGCGCGTCCTGGGCATTTCTTGTGTGACCAACGCCGCCGCGGGCATTCTGGATCAGCCGCTCGATCACAAGGAAGTCCTGGAGACGGCTGAGCGCGTGAAAGGCCAGTTTATCGGCCTGCTTCGCGCCGTCATTCCCGACATTGCGTCTGCTCTGTAGCCGCGGGTTTATCCCGCCAGCAGCGACATAAACCCGCTGCGAGAAAATCAGTTCTTTAGGAGGCGGAGGCTTTCAGCCCCCGCGTAAGCTGGATAAGATGAGCCGGGCTTCAGCCCCTGAAGACTCTTCACCCGCTAGCCGGTGCGCAAGGAATTCTACTTGTTTATGATAAAAATGAGATTCACAAAGTCTTTTGGAGGCCATCGTGTCCGAATATGATGTGCTGGCAACCGCCGCCCAGCAGGCAAGGCAAAACGCCCATGCGCCGTTCTCTAATTTCAAGGTCGGCGCGGCCCTCCGCACGGCCTCCGGCAAAATTTATGGCGGCTGCAACGTCGAGAACGCCACCTATGGTCTTACGGTGTGCGCCGAACGCGTGGCCATTTTCAAAGCCATTAGCGAAGGCGAACGCCAATTCGACGCCATCGCCGTGGCCACCGACACAGATTCACTCACGCCTCCCTGCGGCGCCTGCCGTCAACTGATTTGGGAATTTTGCGGCGATGTGCCCGTAATTATGACCAATCTCAAAGGCAAGGTAGAAACGATTCGCATGCGCGAATTATTTCCCAAGCCCTTCGATTCTTCGAATCTTTGATTCGCACCAGGAAAGGACTCCATGGAGAGAAGACGCTCCCACCTTACCGCAACACTCATCGTTGTTTTGGGTTTCTTGCTCTTTATTCCGTTTCTGCAACCAGCTCCACTTTACGCGCAAAGCAAAGAAGCGGTCTCCTTCGATCTTCTGGTCACCAATGCCACCATCGTCACCATGGACCCCGCTCGCCGCGTGATCGATGACGGCATGATCGGCGTCAACGGAGATTCCATCGCCTTCGTCGGCACCGCGGCGGACCTTCAAGCCCAGGCCGCCAAGGGCTTGATGGCCAAGCAGACCATCGACGCTAAAGGCAAGCTAATCATCCCCGGGCTCATCAACGGCCACACGCACATCCCTATGGTGCTGCTCCGCGGCCTCGTCAGCGACGTCACCCTCGACGACTGGCTGCGCAAATATATTTTCCCCGCCGAAGCCAAAAATGTGACCGAAGATTTCGTCCGTTGGGGCTCGCGCCTGGCCCTCGCCGAAATGATTCGCGGCGGCACCACCACCTTCGCCGACATGTATTACTTCGAAGATGCCGAAGCCGAAGAAACCAAAGCCGCCGGCCTGCGTGGCTTTCTCGGCGAAACCTGGCTTGACTTCCCAGCGCCCGACAACAAAAGCGAAGCCCAAATGGCTGCCTACACCGAGAAATACCTCCAGAAGTGGCAAGGCGATCCGCTCATCCACGCTTCCGTCGCGCCCCATTCCATGTACACCTGTTCCGAAAAAACCCTGCGCGACGCGGCCGCCCTCGCCCGCAAATACCACGCGCCCATCCTGATCCACGTCGCCGAAATGCGCAAAGAATTGATGGATAGCCTCGCCAAGAACGGAACAACTCCGGTGCAATATCTCGAGCGCATCGAATTTCTCGGTCCGGACGTCCTCGCGGCCCACTGCATCTGGGTGGATTACACCGACATGAAAATTCTCGCCGAGCATCAGGTCGGCTGTGTGCACAATCCCTCCAGCAACATGATGCTTGCCAGCGGTGTTGCCCCCGTGGTCGATGAACGCGCCGCCGGCATCCGCGTCGGTCTCGGCACCGATGGCCCCGCAGGCAGCAACAACGATCTGGATATGATGGAAGAGATGGATCTGGCCTCGAAGCTGCAAAAAACGTATCGTGTCGACCCGCGCGCGCTTGGAGCGAAAGGCGCGTTGGAAATGGCCACCATCGACGGCGCCCGCGCCCTGCACATGGAGAAGGAAATCGGCTCACTCGAATCCGGCAAAAAAGCCGATTTCGCCGTTCTCACTCTCGATGTGCCCAATGCCGTTCCCATGTACGACGTGTATTCTCAAATTGTGTACGCGTTGAAAGCCAGCGAAGTAGAAACAGTGGTCGTGGGCGGCAAAGTCCTTCTCAAGGACGGCAAGCTGCTCACCGTCGACGAGGCCGCCGCCATGGCCAAGGCCAAGGAATACGCGAAAAAGGTGCAAGCGTCCTTGCAGCAATAGGACTTCACGACCACCTTCGCTGCACACCTACACTTCACGAGGAGACAGCTTGGAACAAGTTGCCTGCAATCTTTGTGGCTCCACTCAACTCACCCCCGTCTACCAGAAGCCGGATGCAAGGTTTTTCCCCGACGAGGTGTTCACCGTCGTTGCGTGCAACGACTGCGGCCTCGGCTTCCTCAATCCTCGTCCCACTCGGGCGGAAATCGCCAAATATTATCCTCGCGAGTACTATCAAGTGCCCTCGCATCCGCCAGGTGAACTTCCCGCATTTATCAGCAGACGCAATCGCGGCAAACTCCGGTTCCTCCAAGAACTCGAACGCCGCAGCGGTCCAAAGAAACTCCTGGATGTAGGTTGCGGTAACGGCGACTTTGCCCGCTTCATGCTGCGCCGTGGCTGGCAACTCGAAGCCGTCGAAATCTCCGAAAATGCTGCGCGCATCACCGAATTCCCGGTTTACAACCAGGAGTTTCAAGACATTCCTGTGAACTCGCCAACCTACGACGCCATCACCCTTTGGGCCGTCCTCGAACACGTGCATGACCCCATGGCTTATTTCCGCAAAGCGGCTCAAGTGCTCAAGCCGGACGGGCGCCTCGTTTTTCTCGTCCACAATTTTCACAGCATGGCTTCCCGCTATCTTTTCGGCGAGGACATCCCCCGCCACCTGTATTTCTATACTCGCGAAACTGTCGCGCAATACCTTCAGAAAAATGGCTTGCAGCTGGAATACGAAGTCAACGGCCGCTCCATTTACAAAATGGCTCCCGCCTATTGGCTCTCCTATCTGATCCAAAAGCGCCTACGCGGCAAGCCTTTCACCTTCGCCGACGTCCCGCTCTCCAGCCGCGAGTTTCGTCGCGTGCACGGCTTGTCCAAAGGTGTCGGCACGAGCCTGAAATATCTCGCCTATTCCCCTGTTTCGGTTATCGAGCGAATCCTGTTTCCCGTAGTAGAAACCGTGCAAATTCTGCGGAAGACCTACGGTGTCAGCACGTACGTAGCGCGCAAAGCGTGATGTGCTTCACGCAATTTCGTGACGCGCATCACAAATTGCCCCTAAATAATGCTTTCGTATTATTGTCCCTCTGCCCATCCTGGGGCTTATTGGAACTATAGACGTTCGCTCCATCCCACAACGCTACTTAGAAACGGAAACTCCGGTGCCTTCTAATTGCGCCGTGTGATCGTCTAGTTGCTATCAAACTCCAGTCGGGAGACGGGGTGAGTTGGTGGTAGGCCAGGATTCGGGTCAAGCGCGGTGTGTCACGCCCATTTGGGTTGCCAGTGCCTTCGTAATCGGTTTTGTTCTTTTTCTGCAGTTACCGGCCATTCCGCAGGCGGCTCCTTCCCCGCATAAAAGCGCTTCGCCAGCGAACCTTCCAGACATCGTCTTCGTGCAGACACCGCTCTTCGTCCCTGGCGTCTTGACGCAGCGTTTTCCGCAAGGCAGCGTCATCGTTCGCTTCACACCTTCCCGAGGAACGCCAAGCTTAGTACGCCTCACGGACGGATTTTTTGCCGCAGCCGACCCGCAAATCAGTTTCGATGGCGCGAAAATTCTGTTCTCCGGACAAAAAGCCCCGGGTGACCATTGGCAAATTTGGGAAATGGATTCAACCGGCGAGCACAAGCGTCAGATTACGCAATCTTTGCAAGACTGCCTACGCGCCGCGTATCTTCCCGCCGGCGAAATCGCGCTCACGGTCGAAGACCACGCCGCCTCAACATCGTATCTCGCCGTGGTTAAAACCGACGGCTCCCAACTCCATCGCATCACCTTCGGCAACGCTCCTTTTGTCCTGGAAACGGTCCTGAAAGACGGCCGCATCGTCGCTTCCGCCCCTTGGCCACTCACCGCATCCGGCTTCTCTGCTGCGCCTCGCTTGCTCTACACGCTGCGGCCCGACGGCACCGCTCTCGAATCTTTCCGTTGC
>DATKPS010000121.1:0-28805 GCA_035524015.1 Candidatus Sulfotelmatobacter sp. | reverse complement strand
CAGACTGGCGCGTGGTTTCAGAACGACATACGCGTGCAGTTGCATCTCAAGCACACCTTTGGGATCTGGAATGCCGACGATGAAAGACTCGGACACAGCGGGATGAGCGTTCACGACTTTTTCGATTTCCCGCGGGTTGATCTTGCGCCCGCCGATTTTCAGGATATCGTCAACACGACCTAATAATTCCACATTGCCTTCAGAGTCAGGACGTCCCATGTCGCCAGTGCGGAAGCCGGAAACCGCAATGCGGTCCCGAGCGGAAAGGCTCTCGCCCCAGTAGCCGCAAAAGAGACCTTCGCCCTGGAGGAGAATCTCGCCCGTGTCACCAGGCGGAACGGGCTTGCCCGCGGCATCGACGACGCGGATTTCGAGGCCATGGTTCGACCCTGGCAAACGATTCAGACGGCCGGATGCACTGGGGTGCAAATAGCCGACGCGGCCTTCCGTCAGGCCGTAAGTGAGATGAATTTTAGTGCCGGGTAGAAGATCGTGTAACGCTTCTAAGCGTTCCGGGGAAACAGGTTCCGAGCCAATCTCCAGGTATCGGAGAATCCCCGGGTGGCCCCGCAGGAATTTTCCAAACTTCTCGATCATGATATTGCACGCGGCCGGAACTAGAACCAGGCCGCTGGGCCGTAGTCTCGGAATCATGCGCATGGCGGCGAAGATATCTGAGGATACGGCGACCGAACTGTTGGCGAGAATGCAGGTGAGCACGCGACGAAATGCCAGAACGTGGTGAAAGGGCAAGGGGATGGACGTGAGGTCGGAACTGGAAAGATGCAAGAAATCGCGGGTGTAGGCGGCACAGGCGATGCAGCTTCTGTGGGTATGCATGACGCCCTTGGGCGTGCCGGTTGAACCGCTGGTGAAATTGATGGTGACCACATCATCGGGGCGCGCTCCAGATAACAGCTCCGGAAGCTCATCGTCGGAACAAAACAGTTCGGCTAGCGACTCGGCGGGCAGGTGAGTGGGGGAAAGCGAACCGGGATCATAGTCTCTCAGGAAAAGGGCGCGGAAACACGAGACGCAGTCGAGTTTAAGGACACGCGCGGCAAAATTCTCGTCAGCGACCAGGACCCGGGGTACGGTTGCCTCGATAATCTGCTGTAGATTCACGGGCCGGATGGTTGGGTCGACAGGAACAGCGATGGCGCGAATTTTCCAAGCGGCGAAGCAGGCGATAAAGAACTCAGCAGAATTCGGCAACCCGATGATGATACGGTCGGCGGGCCGAATGCCATAGTGTAACAAGCGAGCCGCCAGGCGATTGGAGAGAAGTTCCAACTCGGCGTAGGAAGCCGATCCGTCGCCGCACAGCAGCCGCCCAGAACCGCGCGTGTTTCTGGCTGCAGCATGAAGCGCATCGGTCAGCAAAGCTGGACGATCCGTGAGGGAATGTGAGGATCCTCGATCGGTGGAGCGCACGGGTTATCCCCTTGTATCTCTCGGGCGGGAAAGAAACTTCTGCACGATGGGAACCAGGCCGACAAACCGAGTGCAGGCGCCGGGCAGGAAAGCCAACGCTAGCCTAGCCCGAGACCGCACGAAAGCGTACCAATTTTACTGCAAATACACAATTTGGACATAAATTCGTCACACATGTTTTGTTAGGTTCACGGTATCGCAAGTTCAAGTCAGAACGTACATCATTTTTGGTCGTGGTGTGTCTCCAGGGACAGCTGCCACGCGGCGGTTTTGTGTTCGCGCGCATGGATCGTGCCGTTAAAAGAAAGAAAAATCTACAGTTAATCATTTGAAGCAGATTGCAAGGTTCAGGCGGGGGCAACTCAACCTTGGCAAGTTCTCTATTGCCACCAAGCTCGCGCTTGGCGGCAGACTCTCACGCTAGCGATAAATGTCCAGCAATCGCTCCAATCGCTTGCGTGTATTGAGAGCAGGCAGCCCAGTCTGTTCCCATTCGGAGCGAGTGCGCTTCATCAGGGCAGCTTCCGGCAAGCAGACTTTCGGAGCAGCGCAGCGCAAGGTGGCGTTCACAACGGCGATGGAGGAATCGTAAGGCGGTGTGCCCGGTTCCTTTTCCTGCTCAGCCGCGCGAGCCATCGTGGAAGGATCGCTCTGAAAAGTGCGGACGTTGTCGATGAAGTGAATGTCCCGTTGAGGGTCGACCCGGGTACTGAGCACCCAGTTAATGGTTTCGGTATCGCGGATGTCCACGTCCTGATCAACGAAATAAATGAACTTTTGTCCAAGGCCAAACCGGGCGATCGCTTGGGCAGCACGGCAAATGTCCACGGTCTGGCGGTCGTCAATTTGAACTATCAAGACGGAAAAGGCGGCGCTTCCTCGCGCGATGGCCATGTTGCGAATTCCCTGCAAACCAAATTTACGGGTCAAATAAAACCACAATGGGCCAAGGGCGCCCAGTTCCATCACCAAGTGGCCGTCGGAGGGCGGTAGTTGCTGGACAAAGCCGCAATGAACCGGTTGACAGCGGTGCGTGATAGCGGTGACTTCGACCACTGCGGCAGGGGCGGCATCGCTGAGGTACCCAAGAACTTCGCCGAAGGGACCCTCCGTGCGCGAAGCCTCTGGCCGGACGTAGCCTTCAATCACCAGTTCTGCCCAAGCAGGCACCAGAAGGTCCACCGTTGATGCGCGTACGACTTCGAGCGGGGTACCGGAAAGTGCGCCGGCAATGCCGAGCTCGTCGAAACCATAGACTACTTTGGCGGCAGAAGCGAAAGTGACGGCCGGCGGAGCTCCAACGATCGCAGCGATGGGCATGGGCTCGCCGAGTTTCGCATATTTCTCCAGGTGTATAGCGCCGTGCTGTGATTTGCTGGCGAAGGCGAGTCCTGCGTGAGTAGCGTCATGAATCTGCATGCGGTAGATGCCCACGTTCTGCACACCGGTCTCGGGGTCTTTGGTGATAACGCTGGCGGCAGAGAGGTAGGGGCCGGCGTCCAGACCGGGAGTCCAAACGGGGGCCGGAAGGGCCAGCAGATTCACATCGGAATCCTTGTGGAGCACCTGCTGCGCGGGCGCCGAACCGACCAGGACAGGTTTGAGTGGGCATTGCATCGCCGTGGACCAGCACTGCAGCAAAGCGTCGGAAGTAGTGCCGAGAGCGGCAGCATAGGATTCCGCGTTGGGATAGAGGTTCACAACGACGGACTGCGTGTGGTTTCGGATTTTCTCAAACAAAATGGCATAAGCATCAACTTCAGCAGTGCACTCCAGAGCCCAACGGGCGATACAGGCGAGTTCCCAGTCCTTGTCAACCGGCTTGCAGACACGATGCAAGCGTCCGCTGGCCTCAAGATGATCGAGGAAGGCGCGCAACTCGAGAAATGGGCGGCTGGCCCGCGAATGAACGGCAGGAGTGGCGGTTCCCATCAGTTCGCTCGCGCCGAGAACGACCATGCCAATTCGGAAAGAACGACCGCCAACGCAGGCGAATATTGGAGCTGCCCCTGGGAATCCAGAAACGAGAAGGAAGCGTCAGCGTACCGGTAGTAGCGCTCGCGAAAACACTGTTTGTCAAAGCAGGCGATGGTGGGATCGCTACTTTTGGCGAGATCAATGAGCGAAAGCTGCACACGGGCAATGCCGTCGTTCAGGGAGGCCAGCAAGCCCCAGGAGTAGATTCCGGAGATTGTCGTGCACCCGTGACTGGTGTCGAACATGCTGCAAAAGCGGGAAGGGGCGATCCCATAGTTGGCCCGGCCGGAATAGCTGACGCGGTACCAGCCATCCGTGCCGTCAAAGAAATTTCGGAAAAGCGGCTTCTGATAATCTCCCTCAAACACATGGAACACAAATTGGTTGGCGAAGGCGTCGATGTCGGCCTGTTGAGGAAAATCGATGCCGCTAGCGTTCTTGTTCTCGTGTAAGCACCAGAGAAACATGGGAATCAAATTGAAGTGGGAAATGTCCCAGCTGGCGCCTTGTGATGGTGCTTTTTGAGAGGGAGAAGGGAAGCTCTCGCCTTCGTAGCGGGCGTAGTTCATGTCCTCGGAAGTGTCGTAATCACCGTTGAAATAGGAAGCACAGGTTCGACCGGCGGCGTCTTTGTAGGTGGTTCGAGAGAATTGAAAACGCGCCACGCCGACGGCAAGGAGGTTTTTCAGCTGGGCGATGTCATCCGGGCTCAGCAGCACGAATGCGGGATCCTGCGCATGCGCGCCAAGAAGTTCGGCGGCGACGGCAACCGCGAGGATCTCGTCGGCAATCATGATGCGCTTCTTGTAAGCGGGATTGCCCGGGGTCATGTCTTCTTGCATTCGTTGTGCGAAATTCAAACGTAAGGCGTGCTCTCTTGCCAGTAGCGGAACATAGGCGGCCACGAACTGCTTCATTGCGGGCGTGCGCTCTGACCCTTTGAGTCCAGCGATGGCGCGAACCAGACGGGCGGTCGGAAAGAAGTAGTCGGCGTTACATAGGTAGCACTCGCGCAACAGAAAGCTGCCATCGGGTTGTTTGACATACCACACCATAGTTCGAGCCGAGTCTGGTCCTGTCTCCGGTCCAAGTAACTTCTGTTTGGCGTCGGGGGCAGCGCGCATATTCTTCAGCGTGGTGAAGTACGTCTGCAGGAACAGGCTGTAGAATTTTGCCAATTCGTCGAGGCGATCGAGTTCGTGATAGGCCTGTGCGGTATTGAGCGCGACTCTGGCGGGCACCGCGGTCCAGGAAGCGTAATGGGCGATGGCCCGTTGTGCGTCCTCCGGCAACTTGGTAGCGATCCGCCATTCGTGGCTGGCGGGGTCCCAAGCGAATCCAGAGTTTGCGGTGAAGCCGGCACGAATCTTAGTCTCCCAAGCCTGGTCGAGGTAACTTTTCGTGTTTATTGTTCTGTTCTGAACGGAGATGGACTGAAGCAAGCTTTGCGCCTGCCGCGAAGCATCCTGTTCCGCCGGACGGGAGCGGTAGAATGAGCCTGTGGCGAGCAACGCAAAGCCAAGCAACACCACCTTCCGATACCAGGGACGAAAATTCAGCATAGCTTAGCGTAGCCTCCGATAAGCGATTCGGTTCACGCTGGAATTTGGTCGATCTGAAGGATCGAACCTCTCGCCAACTCGACCTGGGTGGTCACCAGCAAGCCGAAGCACCGAGAAGCGCTGGCGGCGCCAACCCCGAGCCACAGCCAGAGAAAGCCTTGAAGGAAAGGATTGTAAAATGTGGACATTCCCACATTCATGATCACTGCCAGGACCGCGATAATCAGGGTGGCCAGGATGCACATTACTTCTGCGGGTGCTTGCTCCAGCAAAAAAGGGGCCTGGCGAATGGCGCGGTAGCCTCGCCGGACAATGTATAAGGGATAGAGGTAGTAAGCGAGGAACACGGCGAATCCAACGACACCCTTCTCGCGCAAAACACCAAGGGCTTCACTGTCGACGACGCGTTCTCCACTTTGGAAATAGGCCTTTCCGGTGCCGTGCCCTAAAACGGGCGAAGCGAGAAAGTCGCGCCAGCCCTGTCGCCATACATCGTCGAGGCGCTGACGGAGCGAGTCGACACTCAGAGGATCCTGCAGGGTCTGGTAGCGCTCAAGCGTGCGTTGATTGCTGCCCGCCACGTTGGCATACAACCACACCACGGCTGGCAGGACCAGGGTCAAAACGGCTATCCGTCCGAAAGTGCGCCGGCCGATGGATGCCATCAAAAGCAGGACCAACAATAGACCGATAGAGATGGTCAGCAGGCCATACCGCGAGCCGGTCATGATCAGAGTGACCATGCAGGCACCGGCGGTGAGAGCGTTACAAAACGCGTTGCCAACGCGAAACAGCGCCGCAAGGACAAACAGAATGACACACCAGGTCATCAACTGCCCGAGCACGTTCGGGTTGCCGACGGTGCCGTAGACACGCCGGGCGTACTCAAGCAGCAGGTCGATATGCCCACCGACGGAGTAGTACGGATTCAGACGGTAGGCGAAGCCCAAACCCAAAAACTGTCCCCAGGCATAAACGCAAACCAGAAGAGCGGCAGCAGAAAACCATCCCATTAATCGGCGCAAGCCCAGGTCGTCCAAGGCGGCTTCGTAGGCCAGGGTAAAAAAAGCAGCCGGGAGGAAGACCTTCGGCAAGTCATACAAGTCGCGAAGGACAACCGGGTGTCCGAGAACCGCTCCGCCGTACCAGGTGGAAAGCACATTGCACAACAAAAAGGCGGCGGCAATGCCCATCATCCAATTGAAACGAATGGGGCGAACGACACCAATCAGGTACAGCCAAAGATAGACTCCCACGATCAACGGAAGCAAAATCTGCTCGACCTTGAAGAACGGCAGGTCGGAGGAAAGGAAAATGGCTGGCGCGGTAATGGATAAGCAAATCATGCCGATCACGCAAGCCTGAGCCAAAGTGCGTCGTATCCAGAAGCGATCGGCATTATTCATGAAGTTGGTGACCGGTCTTAGCGCGGCGCGGCATTTGTGAATCCGCTGTAACCCTGCATCCGAAAACCCGAGGGGGAGTCTAAAGCACAAGAGGCAAGCAACTGTTACCCAGAATTTGCTGCAACGTGAAAATTGGGTTGGTCGAGGGGGAGCCACGGCCACAAGGTCCAGTTTTCATGCAGCTTTCATTTTTCAATAACATGTTGCCGATAGGCTCCGCTCACCAACAAACGCGCAATTAACCGTTCGGTATTCAAACGGCAAATTGTCGAACGGGAGTATTCACCGCGGTTTAGTAGTGCGTTCCGGCTACCTGTGTTGTTGGTTATCGTTTTTTTTGACCAACGACAGCACATGGGAGTCATAAGGCGAAGCTTTACCTACTCTACCCTGAACGAACGCAGTCACTCGAGGACGGAAATGGCCGTGGGAGACGGATGGTACGCGGTGTACACGAGGTTTCAGCACGAAAAGACGAGTGCGGCCTGTTTGGAGAAGAAGGGGTTTGAGGTGTTCGTGCCGGTGTATCGGGCGGTGCATCGTTGGAGTGATCGCAATCGAACCGTGATCCTACCTTTGTTTCCCTGTTACCTGTTCGTGCGCACCGGTTTGCATCGGAAGGCGGATGTACTGCAAACCAAGGGAATCCGCCACATGGTAGAGAGCGCCGGGCGAGGCTGCGAGGTGAGCGAGGAAGAAATTGCCGGCTTGCGCCGGATCTGCCATTTCGAGAGCCGAGTGCAGCCCCACGCTTTTTGGGAACAGGGTGATCGTGTGCGAATCCGCAGGGGCCCGCTGTGTGGGATTGAGGGAATTTTGAAACGTGAAAAGAACGAGTATCGAATCGTGGTGTGCATCGAACTGCTGAAAAAAGGTGTCTCGGTGGAAGTGGACCGGATGGATGTTGAACGGCTGCCGGAAGAACGAGTCGCTTCGCGGCCCACTTGCGGCGGCAGCCATTCACTCCCTGCCGTCCTTGCGAACCTCAACGTGGAAAGACGGGCGTAAATTCGCCGCTGGTGCTTGTATGGAACTTGACGAGCAGGTGTTTCGAAAGCAATTTGGCTCCCCGGGCAACAGAGCCTGGAGCCTCAGCGCCATGGGAGACGGACCGAGCAGCCTGACATGGGAGCAGGCGGTACGTGTTCTGCGCAAACGGCGGAAGTTGATCGGCTTCACGGTCTTGGGGATGATTGCGCTGGCCGTGGCCGCGGCACTTCTGATGCACGACGTTTATCGTCCAACCGCGCGGCTTGAAATCGACCCGGTGGGAGGAGAAATCAACGCGCTGCAGGAGATTGAAGGCTCTCGCTCGCAAATCGATCAGGATTATCTCGACACGCAAGTACAGGTACTGCAGAGCGACGGTTTGGCCATGGGGGTGATCCGCAACCTGCGGCTGGACCGCAATGCCGAATTCGTTCACGGGAGCACTGGCGCTGGGGTACCGAAAGCATCGCAGGTTCCGGGCGCCGCGTCCCATCCGCACTCCTATTTGCAAGAGCAACTCGAACTGGCGACCACAACCCCCGATGAGGCCAAAGCTCTGCAAGTTTTTCGTTCGAAATTGTCGGTGTCCCCCGTGCGGGGGAGCCATCTTGTGGAGGTCAGCTTCGCCAGCCGCGATCCCGAAACAGCTCAGCGGGTGGTCAATTCGTTAATCACGCAGTTTCTGGATCGAAACTATCGCGACCGTTACACCACCACGATGGAAGCGTCGGACTGGCTCTCCGGGCAGCTCGACGAGTTGCGACGGAAAGTGGACCACTCAACAAAAGCCGTGGCCAAGTACCAACGCCACCATGGTTTGGTCGATAGCGACGAAAAGGAGGTGCCCTCCGGCGAACTGTTGAGCGATGTCAGCCGTCAATTAAGTGACGCGCAGGCGGACCGTATCCAGGCAGAAGCTTCCGTGCGCATGATCGATGCGGGACAAGGGGATGCTATTGGGGCACTCCGGGATGATGTGGTGTATCAAGCGTTGTTGACGCGGCTTGCCGACGCACGCGGTCAGCTGGCTCAAGCCAAGACCATTTATGGCGATGAGAACACGACGGTAAAGAAGCTCAACGGGGAAGTGGAAGAACTGGCAGTGCAGGTCGACGCCGAACGCGAACGGGTGGTGCGCCGCGTACGCGCATCGTTCGACACGGCCAAGTCGCGCGAGAACATGATGCAGGGCGAGCGCCAAAGGCTCCTTGCGCGCATGGGCGACGTCAGTTCGCACCTCGTCGAATATCGCATGCTGAAGAACGAAGCCATGGCGGATGCGACGTTGTACAACACGCTGCAGGCCAGGCTTTTGGAAGCGGGCATCTATGCCGGGCTAAAATCCGGCAACATTCGAGTTATCGATATGGCGCCATTGCTGCGCAACCCCACAGGCCCACGGCGTGGATTGATTATCGCCGGCGGTGTAATGCTCAGCGCGTTTCTAGCAGTGGTTTTGGCCTTTGTTTCGGAGAGCTTCGATAACACCGTGTGCATTCCGGACGACATCTCGAACTGGCTGCGAGTGCCTTCGCTGGCGGTGGTGCCATCGGTAATGGTCGGCCAGAAGAGAGAAACGCGTTTGCCCGAGGGGGCGGTCCGTTTCCCAGAGTTGGAAGAATCGGCCAATTCGCTGCCGAAGGTGTTCTGGTCAGGGACGCAAACGGCCGAGGCGGAGGCGGTAAGAACGCTACGAACAGCGGTGTTGCTGCCGTCGCTGGGAGCGGTGCCCAAGGTGATTCTGGTGTCGTCGCCGGGCTCCGGGGAAGGAAAAACCACGGTAGCGCTGAATTTGGCGGGGGCGTTGGCGCAGCAGGGCTCGACATGCCTGATCGAGGCGGATATGAGGCGCCCAGTGCTTGGCCCTGCGTTGCGAATCGAGACAGAAATCGGCCTCGGAGAGATTCTGCAAGGCAACGGAGAAGTTACGAAAGCGTTGGCGACGGTGCAGGGCATTCCCGGATTAGCGGTATTGACAACAAAAGGGCTGCCAGCGAGCCCAGCCGATTTGCTGGCGTCCGAACGGATGAGAGCAACGGTGCGGGCAGTGCGCGAGCTATTTCAGTTCGTCATTATTGACTCACCTCCGATCCTTCCGTTCTCAGATGCGCAAACGCTGGCTTCACTTTCCGATGCGGTGATTTTGGTGAGCCGCCATGGAACAACAACGCGACGCGCGATCATCCGCGCTGCCGAGTTGTTGAGCAGCACCAGGGCGCATTTGTTGGGCGTGGTGTTGAACGATATGGACATCACTTCGGCGGATTATCACTACTTTAATTACGGTTACAGCTGGGCTTTAAGCGCCCGGCAGTACAAGCGCGTGCTCCCCAGCTCAGAATTTACAAAAAATGAGCGCGAAAAAGCGAAGGGCGCACATGCCTGAGGGTGGTTAGTGGCGGACAGCGGGAGGTGGGCAAAAATGAACAGAGCGCACACAAAATTCGCGGCTGCCGTCCTCGGGTTAACTCTTGCGGCTTGCCTGCCCGGCCTGAGTTTCGGCAAGCAGGATGACAACGCCAAATCTGACGCAAACATGCCAGTCGAGGACTATAAGCTTGGCCCCGCGGATGTCGTGGTCGTTTCCGTTCCGGACGCGCCAGAATTCGGAGGCAAGTTCCGCGTTAGCGATTCCGGGACCATTGATGTTCCGGGGAGCGGCGAGCCAATCCATGCGGAGGGGCTGACAACCGCGGAGTTGGCACACGCCATCGCGAAAGCGCTGGTCGAAGCGAAGCAACTGAGGGATCCGCGTATCAGCGTGTTCGTGGACGAGTACCACGGACGCACGGTCACAGTGCTAGGCGCAGTGGCAAAGCCCGCAGTTTATCCGCTGACCAAGCGGACCAATGTTCTGGAAGCGATTTCGATGGCGGGAGGGACACTTCCCGCGTCCGGGAATACCATAACGATCGTGCGCGGTGAAGCGAGTGCGGAGGCGACGAACACAGTTCCGGGTTCTACCACCGTCGTGCGTATCAGCGATCTGGTAAAAGGCAAGGACCTGGCGAACCAAATCGAAATACGTAACGGCGATGTGATTACCGTGTCGTCGGCCGAGGTCGTGTATGTGGTTGGCGCGGTGATAAAACCGGGTGGCTACGCCATGCCCGATCCAGGAGCGGGAGTGAGCGTAGTGCAAGCCGTGGCGTTAGCCCAGGGACTAACAGGCGTTGCGAGCAGCCATGCGGTCGTTGTCCGGCAATCCACCCAGCAGGTCCGGCAAGAGATTCCTGTGGACCTGCGGCAGATGATGGCGGGAAAAATCGGGGATGTGTCGTTGGTTCCCAACGATATCTTATACGTTCCAGCGAGCGGTACGCGCCAGACGCTGAAGTACCTGGGAGAGATGGCCATGAACGCCGTCAATGGAGCGGCTTTTTACGGAATTGGATACCGCATCGCAGGTATTCCATGAAATGACAGCAGTCCCAACGGGAGCAACTATGACTTCGTCGGTGAGTGTGGCAGCAGGGAAAGAACCATCTGAAAAGGCATCTAGTTCTGTCGAGCGCAAGGCGCAAGCTTTCGATTTTCTTGACCTAAAGGCGCAATTCTCCACCATCCGCGAGGACGTGATGGCTGCGATCACTAAAGTCATGGAATCGCAGATGTTTATCCTCGGGAAGGAAGTGCAGGCTTTCGAGGAAGAATTCGCGAAAGCATTTGAGTGCAAGCACGCGGTTTCATGCGCCTCCGGTTCGGACGCATTGGTGCTGGCACTGATGGCCGCAGGTATTAGCGCGGACGACGAAGTGATCACCAGTCCGTTTACGTTCGTGGCCACGGCCGGTTCGATTGCGCGCGTAGGCGCGAAGCCGGTGTTTGTAGACATCGATCCGCACACGTACAACATTAACGCTGACGAAATTGCCCGGGCGATTACCTCGAGAACGCGAGCGATCATGCCGGTGCATCTGTTTGGATTGAGCGCCGACCTGAGTGCCATTCTCAAGATCGCCAAAGAACACAACCTGGTGGTGGTTGAAGACGCCGCTCAAGCTGTTGGGGCCACTTATGAGGACTCGTACGTGGGGAACTTTGGGCAGTACGGGTGTTTTAGTTTCTTTCCATCGAAGAACCTTGGCGGCGCGGGTGACGGTGGGATGATCACCACGCAGGATGCTGAATTGGCCGACCGTTTGCGGCTGCTCCGGGTGCACGGAAGCCGGCAAAAATACAAACACGAGATTCTTGGCGTGAACAGCCGGCTGGATGCTTTACAAGCCGCGATTTTGCGCGTCAAACTGCCGCACTTGGAAAGCTGGACGGAAGCACGGCGCCGGCATGCACAGCGCTACCGCGAACTATTTGACAAAGCGGGGCTGCAGGACATCGTTGTGGCACCCACGGAACCGTCCACTTCCAATCGTCACGTATATAACCAGTTTTCGATCCGCGCCCCGCAGCGAGACGGTCTGAAGGAACATCTGCGGTCGTGCGGCATCCCCACAGAGATTTATTATCCGGTGCCGTTGCACGTTCAGCCGGCCTTTGCGTATCTGGGATACGAACAAGGACAATTTCCGAACGCAGAAGCGGCCAGCCGCGAGATTCTCTCTTTACCTGTTTTCCCGGAATTAACGGAAGCGCAACAAACTTTAATCGTGGATTCAATCGCGAAGTTCTATCTTTCCTGAGCAACAGCGCAATCCATTTTGTACAGATCGCCTCCGAGCAGGGGGACAAAGTGTGGGGGTGTGGTATGAACTCAAGTGAGCCGGCTAAAGTTGGTGTGATCGGATGTGGTTATTGGGGCAAGAATCTGGTTCGGGTTTTCTCGGAACTGGGAGCTCTGGCAGGCGTATGCGATGCGGATGCCGGGCGAGCCGCAGAGTTGGGCAAGACCTATAACGTTCCGGCAACCAACCAGCCCGAGGATTTACTGGGCGCACGAGAGATTGCCGGTGTGGCGATCGCGGCCCCGGCGGCCCAGCACTTCAGTCTAGCAAAACAGGCGTTACTCGCAGGCAAGGACGTGTTTGTAGAAAAGCCGCTGGCTCTTCGCTTAGAGGACGGCGAGGAACTGGTGGGACTGGCGCAGCGCCAATCGCGCGTATTGATGGTCGGCCACTTGCTTCACTATCACCCCGCCATCGTGGCGCTGGGAAATATGATCCGCGAAGGAGAACTGGGGCGCATCGAATACATCAGTTCTTCGCGGCTGAATCTGGGGCGGCTGCGCACGGAAGAAGACATTTTGTGGAGCTTTGCGCCACATGACATTTCGGCGATTGTTCATCTGCTGAAAGAAGACCCGTCCAACGTGGCGGCGCAGGGCGCCAGCTATCTGAATCACCAAATTTCCGATGTCACGCTAACGATTCTGAGTTTTGCGAGCGGGGTGAAGGCGCATATCTTCGTGAGTTGGTTGCATCCTTTCAAGGAACAAAAGCTGGTCGTCGTGGGTAGCCAGAAAATGGCGGTGTTTGATGACACCCAGGCCGAGACGAAGTTAGTGGTGTATCCCCACCGGATCGAGTGGGTGGACCGGGTGCCCGTGGCGCGGCGGATGGAAGGGCAAGTGGTTCCTCTGCCAAAAGAAGAGCCGCTGAAGAACGAGTGCGAGCATTTTCTGGAACGTGTCCGCGACAGGAAGAGACCAAATACGGACGGAGAGAATGGCCTGCGTGTCTTGAGAATCCTGCACATGGCCAGCGAGTCGATTCGGCGCCACGGCGAGCCGGTGCCTTTCAAGAGCAAACCACGGCCGGATTATTACGTAGATCCGTCAGCGATTGTGGAACAGCCGTGCGAGGTGGGTGAGGGAACGAAGATCTGGCACTTTTCGCACGTCATGCCTAAATGCAAAATCGGCCGTCATTGCAATCTCGGACAAAACGTTCATGTGGCCAGCGGCGTGCGCATTGGCAACAACGTGAAAATCCAGAACAACGTTTCGTTGTACGCCGGCGTGGAACTCGAAGATGACGTTTTCTGCGGGCCTTCTATGGTGTTTACCAACGTCATTACACCGCGGAGCCATGTGAATCGCCACTCGGAGTATCAGAAGACACTGGTAAAGCGGGGAGCGACGCTGGGCGCCAACTCCACGATCGTTTGCGGTGTGAACGTAGGACGCTATGCGTTTATTGGAGCCGGTGCGGTGGTGACGAAGGATGTGCCGGATCACGCGCTAATGGTTGGAGTACCGGCGCGGCAGATTGGGTGGTCGTGCGAATGCGGGGTCCGTCTGCAACCAACCGGAGATTTGTGGACCTGCGAGGGCTGTGGAGCTGCCTATGTCCTGGCCGACGGAGTCTTAAGCGCAGCTTCCACCTCATATCCCCCTTCCGCAGAGATGCCCGCGGCACTCGGAGCTGCGGCTGGTGAGAACTGAACCAGCTCAAGTGCGCAGTGGAATGCCCTCTGTGACGCCAACTATGACGCAAAGCAGCCCCTCGCCCATGAGGCCGAGTGGTCGGCCCTATCGCGTCGTGGCTCACGGGTTGGCAAACTTCTGCCGCCTGCTGCCGGGAATGTTGCAAAGCGAAGGGTGGGAAGTGCTTGATCGTTCCGGGCATCGGCCGAGGCAGGTGTTCGAATTGGTGAAGGATCTAGCGCAGTGTGACCTGGCTTACACCTGGGGCGGAAGAATCAGCATGGGGAAGTTCTTGTGGGTTGCGAGGCTGATGGGCAAAGAGAAAATCGTGATGCTGTGGTCGGGAAGCGATGTGTTATTTGCCCGAAACGAGCTCGCTTCGGGACTGCGTGCGCCGTGGATTACGGACAGAATTCACTGGGCGGTATCCCCGTGGGTGGCAGAGGAAGTACGCGCGCTGGGATTGGCCTGCGAACATGTGCACGCGTACGCGATCCCGCAAGTAGCCAACCCCAAGCCGCTCCCGAAACGCTTTTCGGTTTTGCTGTACGTGGCGGATGCCGCCAAGGCGGAATTGTATGGGTGGGATCGCATGGTGGAAGTCGCGGCCAAGCTGCCCAAGGTGCAGTTCAATTTGTGCGGGCTGCCGCCCGGGCAAAATCTCATTGGCCCGTCGAACATCAGCATCCAGCACTGGACGGACGATTTTGCGCCTGTTCTGGAGGGTAGCACCGTTTATTACCGCCCGGTCCGGCACGACGGCCTGTCGTTTTCTGTGTTGGAGGCACTCGCCCACGGCCGTCATGTGCTGTACAGCTACCCGCTGACTGGTTGCGTGCACGTGGCGAGTGTGCCGGAGGCTTGCCGGCAACTGGAACTGCTGCTGGATATGCATGAATCCGGGATGCTGCGTAGGAACGAAGAAGGTCGCCGCTACGTAGCCGAGCATTACGCACCAGACATGGTCCGATCGGAATTGCTGCAGCGGTGGGAAGCCATTATTAATTCTCCGGCGTGAGCAAAACGGTTCAGAAAATATGCGAGCACAGCGGCCAAATGTGAAGGAAAAGTGGATCAGCATAGTGGGCGCGCGCCCACAATTCGTTAAGCTGGCGCCGCTGTCTCGCGCCGTTAATGACCACAACCGGCGGTTCCCGGACTCTCCTATCGAGCATCAGATCCTGCACACCGGCCAGCATTACGATCGCGAAGTCGCTGATGTGTTCTTTGAGCAGATGCGCATTCCCACGCCGCGCTACAACCTGGGAGTCGGTTCGGGCTCGCACGGAACACAGTTAGCGCGAATGCTGGCGCGCATGGAGCCCATTCTCTGTTCGCAGGCGCCGGCTTGGGTGATCGTCTACGGGGACACTAACTCAACCCTGGCGGGCGCTCTGCTGGCGGCACGCCTTGGTCTGCGGCTGGCACACATCGAGGCGGGTTGCCGGAGCGGAGACCTTTCGCAGCCGGAAGAACAAAATCGAATCATCGCGGACCAGTTCAGCACATTGTTGTTCGCAGCATCGAAGAAGAACCAGGCGAATCTTCACCAAGAGGGAATCGGTCTGGAACACGATCCGCTGCGGCGCAGGATCGTGGTGGTCGGTGACATTTTGCTGGACGCCCTGCTGCAGAACCTGACCATTGCCGAGGAAAACAGCGCGGACATTCTGCAGGAACTGCAAGTGGAGTCCGGGCGTTATTGCCTGCTCACCCTTCATCGCGCTGAGAACACCGATAATGTCGACCGCCTGCGAGATATCGTCAAAGGGGTCAGCGAAATCGGTAGTCCGGTGATCTTCCCGGTACATCCGCGGACACGGGAGGCCCTGAAACATGCGGGTATCTCGCTCAACGGGCACATTCGACCTATTGAACCGCAGGGTTACCTGCAAATGCTGGTGCTTCAGAAAAATGCCAGCCGGATTTTGACGGACTCCGGCGGAGTACAAAAAGAGGCTTTTTACTTGCGGGTTCCGTGCATCACGTTACGGGAACGCACGGAATGGGTGGAAACCGTGACCGCCGGCGCTAACCGTCTGGTATCTGCCAATCCTTCGGCTATCGCGGCGGCGGCAAGCGAGGAGTTTCAGCCAGATTGGGTGGCTTGCCATTATGGCGAGGGGAAAACCGCGGAGCAGATCGTGACGGAATTGATGTGCGACAAAGCCATGGCGCGATCAACTTGCGCTTCGTAACTTCATGGAGAACGGGAGCCCAGAGTGGAGCGTCTGAAGATTGTGCATTTGACCTCGGTTCACAGCGCGCTGGATCCGCGGATTTTTAAGAAGGAATGCCGCTCCTTGGCCCGCGCTGGATTTGACGTCACGGTGGTGGCTCCTTATGCGAACGACGCGGTCGAAGAGGATGTGCACATCCGGCCGGTGAAGAAATACGAATCAAGATTTGCGCGCGTGACGCGCACGGTGCTGCAGGTGTTCCGGGAAGCCAAGCGTTTGGATGCCGACGTCTACCATTTTCATGATCCGGAGCTTATTCCCGTCGGGCTGCTTCTGCGCACGAGTGGAAAGAAAGTGGTGTACGACATTCACGAAGACCTGCCCAAAGACATTCTGGTCAAGGACTATCTGCCTCGCTGGAGTCGTCCGCTGATTTCCTGGGTGGCGGATCGCGTGGAGCGAGCTGCCTGCCGAAATTTGTCAGCGCTTGTCTCAGTCACGCCATCCATCGCGGAGCGTCTGCATTCGGCTAACCACCGCATCATCATTTTGTATAACTATCCTTACGCAAACGAACTGGCCGATTGCGGTTCCTGGGAAAAACGCCGAATGGCGGCTACGTATGTGGGCACGGTTTCCCCGCAACGAGGGATTGCGGAGATGGTCCTTGCCATGGGGCTTCTTGCCGACTCGTATGGGGCGACCTTGGAAATTGCCGGTGATTGTATGCCCGAGGAGGTCAAGAGCCTGCGAGGTTGGGAACGGGTGCACTTTTATGGAGCGCTGGACCAGCCGACAACCTATCGTCTGTTGCAAAGTGTGCGGATAGGTGTGGTTTGCGAACATCCAGTGCCGTCGTTCCTCGAAGCCGTGCCGGTGAAGCTATTCGAATATATGGGTGCGGCCCTACCGGTGATTGCCTCAGATTTTCCGCTGTGGCGCGAAATGCTTCAAGGAGTTGATTGCGCAATTTTCGTCGACCCGCTCAACGCCCAGGAAATTGCCGACGCGATGGAATACCTGCTCAGCCATCCACGTGTGGCGGAGGAGATGGGACGGCGGGGACAGTCTGCGGTGATGGAGCGATTCAACTGGACGACGCAGTTTCCCAAATTAGTGGGGTTGTATTCGGAACTGGCGGGGCAGCCATGTGCGGTATAGCGGGCATAGTCTCCGAGCAGGGCTTCGAGCCGCGTGACCTGATCCGCATGACGGGAATGATCGACTATCGCGGTCCGGATGGCTTTGGGTTCGCGTTTGCTGGATTTGGAGAGCAACCGTTCCTCGAAGTGATTCACAACGAAGAACGGGAGCCGCTAAAGCGGAATGCGACCGTAGGCCTGGGAAATCGAAGGCTGGCGATTCTGGATGTTTCTACCGCAGGAAGCCAGCCGATGCAGAGCAAAGATGGGGCGTACACCATCACCTTTAATGGCGAGATCTACAACTTCAAAGAACTGCGCCAACTGCTCGAGGGTGAGGGCTTTTCATTTCGCACCGGAACCGATACGGAAGTGATCCTGTGCGCTTATCAATTGTGGGGCGAAGAGTGTCTGCAGCGTTTCAACGGTATGTGGGCCTTCGCGCTTTTGGACATGCGGCGCAAACGCTTGTTCTGTTCCCGCGATCGCTTCGGAGTAAAGCCATTTTATTATGCCAGCTGCAATGGCAAGTTTTTCTTTGCCTCGGAGATCAAACAGATCCTGGAGGTTTCCGGGCTGGCGCGAGTTGCGAACGCGGAAACCGCCGTTGATTTTCTGGAATGGGGCCTTCTGGACTGCTCGGAACGGACGTTTTTCGAAGGGATTTACCAACTGCGCGGCGGCCATTGCTTGAGCTTGGATCTTGCTGGTCCTGGCGAGCCGGTCATTCGGCGCTACTGGGATTTGCAGACAGAACCGGTACAGCCGATCCGGGATCAAGAAGCCATTGAAGAATTTCAAGATTTGTTCAGCAGCGCGGTGCGGTTGCGGTTGCGTAGCGACGTGCCCCTGGGGATTTCCTTGAGCGGAGGGCTGGATTCTTCAGCAGTCGCGTGTCAAGCGAAACAGCTCTGCTCGGAATCCCCGCTTCAGACCTTTTCGGCTTGCTTCACTGATCCAGAAATCGATGAGCGAAAATACGTGTCGGCGGCGGTAAGCGCGATCAAGGGAATCAGTCACCGGTCGTTTCCCGAAGCGGAATCGTTTTGGAAAAACCTTAACAAAATGACGTACCACCAAGACGAGCCCGTGGGAAATCCCGCGGTGTTCGCGCAATGGTGCGTGATGGCCGAGGCGCGTAAGCAGGGCGTTCCCGTTATTCTTGGTGGCCAGGGCGGAGACGAATCGCTGTGCGGCTACCAGAAATATCAATTCTTCTATTGGTGGCATCTTTGCCGCCAGGGTAATCCACAGGTGCTGCGGGAGTGCCTCATGTGGCTGCGTCAGGGCACCACTTCGCACTGGACCGTTTCCGCGGCGGCCCGTTATTTGCCGGGACCTTTGCGCAACGTGCTGTCCGTCACCGAACGCATCGGCACGAAGCAGATTCACAAGATGGCGGGGAGTACGCGACCCGCCCTGGGCTCGGGGAAGACGCTGGCCGAGCGCCAGAAGATCGATCTGCTGGTGACCAGCATTCCGACGCTGTTGCACCACGAGGACCGCACGTCAATGGCTCATTCCGTGGAGTCCCGGTTGCCGTTTATGGACTACCGCGTAGTGGAATTTCTGATACGTTGCCCAGCGTCACTCAAATTGCGCGACGGGTGGAGCAAGTGGGTGTTGCGAGAATCCTTGCAAGGCATCTTGCCGGAGGAAATCCGGCTGCGCCGCAGCAAACTGGGATTTAACATTCCTGAAAAACAATGGATGCACACGGGACTGCAAAATGGCTTACGGAGTTTGCGGGAAGCCCCTGATCTCCGCATGTCCCGGTTCATAGACCCGATGAAGTTGAGCCGGGAATGTCGCGAAACGGTGGAACGCAAGAGCCATGCATTGGCGCCGGACCTGCTTTTCCGGGCCATATCTCTGGAGACCTGGGCGCAGCTGTTTGCGGTGAACTAAGAAACCCATGAGATTTCTCATACTAACACAGTATTTTCCACCGGAAATTGGAGGGGCCCAAACCAGGCTGAGGTCCTTCGCCGCAGAACTTGTCCATTTGGGGCATGAAGTCGAGATCGTCACCGCGAAACCGAACTATCCGAAGGGCGCGTTCTTCCCAGGTTATGAAAAGGGCTTGTACCTCCGCGAGGAACTCGACGGCTGTACTGTTCACCGAGTATGGATTTACCCGGCGGTTGGGAGCGGTTTAAAGCGGCTGTTGAACTACATTTCATTTACGATTTTGTGTTTATACGGGCTATATCGAGCGCAGAGGCCCGACTACGTTTTTGTGGAAAGCCCCCCTTTGTTTCTGAGCATAGCTGCTGTGGTTGCGAGAATGTTCTGGCGTGTGCCGTTTATCTTCAATGTCGCGGACTTGTGGCCCGACGTGATCGTGGACGGTGGATTCATGAAAGAGGGATGGGTTATCAGCGTTCTACGCAAACTGGAACGCTGGAGTTATCGGCGCGCTGCCTATGTGAATGCCGTGACGGATTCGATTCTGCGCATACTGCGCGACGAAAAATCCGTTCCTGCGGAGAAATTGCTGTACCTGCCCAACGGTGCGGATACGCGCAGATTCCGTCCGAGACCGCCCGATGAGGACTTGAAGGCCAAGTTGGGCCTGAGCGACAAAAAAATCGTGTTGTGGGCGGGCACTTTGGGTTTAGCCCATGGTTTGGACAAAGTGTTGGCGGCCGCAAAGCTTTTGCAGGATGTGCCGGAAGTGCATGTTCTGTTCGTTGGAGACGGATCCGCCCGTGAAGAGCTGCTGAGCTTGCGAGATGAATGGCAAATTCGCAACGTCAGTTTCCATCCGCCGGTCTCTTTGGACGAGATTGCCGCGTATTACTCGATCGCGTTTTGCGGCCTGGCCTCGCTGATTGACATCCCGCTGTTCGAGGGGGCTCGACCGTCGAAAATCTTTCCAGTGCTGGCCTCCGGGAAGCCTTTGATCTTCGCAGGAAAAGGGGAAACCGCAGAGCTGGTGGAAGCAGCGAACGCGGGGATTGTTGTGCCGCCGGGAGACGAACGGTTGCTCGCCGACGCCATTTTGAAGTTGCTGCATAGCCCAGAACGGTGCGAGCAACTCGGAAAAAACGGACGGCGGTTCGTGGAAGAGCATCTGCAGTGGTCCCGGCTAGTTCAGGACTGGCTGGCGCAGCTGGAACTCCGCTCAGGGCGTCAACAACCCGCTACTGCAACTTTGTCGCAAGTTTCTGGATAGAAGCAGTCGGCTAAGGAGTCTGTTTATGACCAGCGGTTCACAGGTGCTTGCACGCGAAGGCAACGCGTTCGTGCCTTGCTTCCGCGCCTCTCTCGGGCAAGAGGAGAAGGACGCGGTATTGGCGGTTCTGGAGAGCGGCTGGCTGACTACCGGTCCGCGAGCAAAAGAGTTCGAGGCGCAGTTCGCTGCTTTCACGGGAGCGTCGCATGCGGTCGCGTTGAGTTCCTGCACGGCGGCGTTACATTTGGCGCTTGCGGCCTTGGGGTTAAGGGAGGGCGATGAAGTTGTCCTACCGACAATGACCTTCGCTTCGTCTGCGGAAGTGGTTCTCTATTTCGGAGCCCGGCCAGTGTTGGTGGATTCCGGTCCAGGGTTGTTTCACATGGATACGGAGCAAATCGAGGCGGCCATTACGCCAAGGACTAGGGCCATCATTCCTGTTCACTATTCCGGCTATGCGTATCAGCTCGATCACATTCTGGAGATTGCCAAACGGCATGGTGTAAAAATCGTCGAGGATGCCGCGCACGCGTTTCCGTCGAGTTATCAGGGAAAGATGATCGGCACATTTGGCGACATAACTTGTTTCTCCTTCTACGCCACGAAGACAATTACGACCGGCGAAGGGGGAATGTTGACCACCGAGGACGCGGAAATTGCCGATCGCGTGCGCATCCTAAGCCTTCATGGCATAAGCCGTGACGCCTGGAAACGTTACACCTCCGAAGGCTCTTGGCGCTATGACATTGGCGCGATCGGATACAAGTACAACCTCACAGATCTGCAAGCAGCGATCGGAATTGCCCAGCTTCAGAAATGCGAGGCCATGCGAGCTAGGCGAGCAGCGATCGCCGAACGATACACCCGGGAGCTTTCGTCGATGGAGGGATTTCTTGCGCCGGCCGCCGCGCCCGCGCAGGTGGAGAACGCCTGGCACTTATACGTGGTGCAGGTGGATACCGAGGTTCTGCGTCTGAATCGCGACCAGGTGATCGAGGAATTAAAGGCTCGTGGCATTGGAAGCTCCGTTCATTTCATTCCATTGCACCTGCACAGTCTCTATCAACAGTACTGCGGATATCGTGAGGGGCAGTTCCCCAATGCCGAAAAGCATTTTTCTGGCGCCATCTCGCTTCCGTTTTTCGCCGATCTCGGTTTCGAGGAGCAGGGGCGGGTGCTGGAAGCGCTGCGCGACATTGCAAAAAGCTATCGACGCTAACCTGGCAAACGATATGGGCCAATGGAACCTCTATTCGCGATTCGGGAAAAGGCTGTTTGACGTTGCCGTTTCCGTAGCCGGCTTACTGCTGTTGAGCCCGTTACTTTGTGTCGCTGCGGTCTGCGTGCGCCTAGGTTCTGCCGGTCCGGCGCTGTTTTCGCAATTACGAACCGGCCGATTCGGCGAGCCATTCCGGATATTCAAGTTTCGCTCAATGCGGGTGGCGCCGCCGAATGCCGGACCTTTATTAACCGCGTCGGGGGACGCTCGCATTACGCCGATTGGGCGCTGGCTGCGAAAGAGCAAGATCGACGAACTGCCGCAACTCTATAACGTGTTGGCGGGCGACATGAGTTTTGTGGGGCCTCGCCCCGAAGTTCCCCGGTACACGGAGTTGTATACGGAAAGGCAGAAGGGAGTCTTGCAGGTTCGGCCAGGAATAACCGGTCCGGCGATAATTGTGAATGAAGAGGAACTGCTAGCCGGCAGTGCGGATCCCGAAAGCCTGTACGTCTGTTCCATCATGCCCGCGAAACTGGAAGTGGATTTGGCATACTGCGCGAATGTGTCGTTATTGGGAGATCTGAAGGTCATTTTTGTGACGCTCTTCCGGATTTTCTATCGGCGCCCCGATTCCGGTTCCCCGGGCTCTATCCAACATTTGATTCCGAACTCCGACCTGTTGCGCGATCAGCGATGAGCGGCTATCGTCCCGTGTAAACCTCGCGGCGATTTTTTTGACAGCGCGTCTGACTTTTCACCGGCATGTAATCGCTCACTCACATGGGTTCGTTATTGTCCCGCCACGTTCTGTTTTTGCCTGCTAACCGAAAGCCGTACGCGTACCCGTCCGGTACGAGTTTGGAGCGAGTGTTGAACGCCCGTTTCCATCTATGGTTTGAGCGAAGCGCCCGAGCGCTCGTGGATTTTATCGCCGTGCAAGTGGCTGGCGTGTTCTCGCTGCTCTATATCGACCTGCGTGGGCACGGCGGTATCAGCGAAGCGACGCTGGGGCACTACTACATTCACACCTTCCTGCCGATCTCCTTGGTGTTCCCCTTAGTGCATTCGCTCTTTGGGCTGTACACGAAACTGCGTGGTTACACCCTGGGTTATAAACTGCGTACTGCGGCCCTAAGCGCATCTGTGGCAACTATGCTCGTGGTATTCGTGAGTCTGTTGATGAGCCGAGCGCAGCTCCCTCGTTCCGCAGCGTTGCTGTTCGGCTGCGCTTCTATATGCGCGGCAGTGGGCGTGCGTTGGATGAAAGACTGGATGTTTCATCGCGAAGCTGAGGCGGTATCCGAGTTTGCGGTGGATCAGCCGTCGACAAACCAAGACACTATTTTGGTTGTGGGTGGCGCCGGGTATATCGGCTCGATCGTCATTACCAAACTGCTGGAAAAAGGTTGCAAGGTACGGTTGCTGGACAACCTGGTCTACGGCAAGCAAGCCATTGAACCCCTGCTTGGACGACCGGGATTGGAGTTCATCTACGGCGATTGCCGCAACATCCAAGACGTGGTGCGTGCGATGCACAACGTGAAGAGCGTCATTCACCTTGCGGCTATTGTGGGCGATCCGGCCTGCGCGGAAGACGACGCCAATGCGCTGCAAATCAACTACGCTGCTACACGCATGATGATCGAGATCGCCAAAGGGAATGGCATTGAGCGATTTCTTTTTGCTTCCAGCTGCAGCGTCTACGGCGCCTCAGACAGCCTTATGGACGAGAAATCGGAAACCGAGCCAATCTCGCTTTATGCGGAGACCAAGCTGCGTTCCGAACGGGTACTGCTGGACGCGAAAGGCAGCCTGCACCCCACAATCTTGCGGTTCGCCACGGTGTTCGGCCTGGGCCCCCGTCCGCGTTTCGACCTGGTGGTGAATCTACTCACGGCGAAGGCGATTCAGGATGGTGTCATTACCATTTATAACGGTGACCAGTGGCGACCGTTCATCCATGTCAGCGACATAGCCTCGGCAATTGTGGCGACACTAGAGGCGCCACTGGAATCGGTTAGCGGCGAAATATTCAATGTCGGGGATGACCGCCTTAACTTTACGCTGTCGCAGATTGCAGACAAGATTCGCGGGCAAATTTCCAATGTACGGGTCGAGCATACGGAAAATGCCGATCGCCGGAATTACCGCGTATCCTTTCGGAAGATCAGAGACTGCATTGGTTTTAAAGCAGCTTATTCCATTGAGGATGGCATTTGCGAAATAAAGGAAGCTTTCGAGCGCGGCGAGATCGTGAATTACCGGCTGCCCTCCTACAGCAACGTGTCGTTCCTGAAGGAACGCGGACACGTGCACGCCAAAAGCGAGCTGGATGTAAAGGTTATGGCGGCATTTGCGGGAGTTGTTTCTGGGGGAAGTTCTTCGGCTTCGGCCAAGCCAACGATCGTACGCGTCCCGCCGGTCCCACCAGTCGTACCTTCGCGGGCTCTCGATCAGGACGCCCCCGCCTCGTAAGAGCCTCGCTGGGTGCTACTTAACGTTTGCGAGTGAGCCTTGAATGGAGAGCCGTGAGCGCGCGGTGCTCCAGATTTCGCCAAAGCTCTTTGTACCGCGTGAACTCCGCGAGCGACGGCAGCAGCAGAGCGCTCCACCTGACCTTCAATTCGAAACGAGTTGCTGCCAGTAGCAATGTACTGTTCGCCATGTAAGCCAGGGAGGACGCCAGCGCCGCCCCTTGGATGCCCATGCGTGGAATCAGCAGAAGGTCAAGGGTTAGAGTAAGCAGCAAAGCGACGATAGCAGATACGGAGCTATAACCGGTCTTGCCTCGCCCCGCCAGGTCGGAAGCCGCGATTTTCCCCAGCCCCAGCGCAATGGTTCCTGGCAATAGCCACCAGATTACCGGCACGCTGGGAGCAAAACGCCTTCCAAAAACCGCCGGGATGAGAACAGGGCTGGCAACGGCCAATGCGGCTCCGCTGATACACGACAATAATAGGACCTGCCGTAACAGCAGGCACGTAAACGACGCGGCATCCCCGTCGACCGTCCGAGCCGTTCGGGGAAAAACGGCGGTGGCCACCGCCTGCGGAATCTGCCAAAGAGATTCGGACACGGTTACGCCCACCGCGTACAGCCCCACTTGTGTAGGATCGAGAAAATAGTTCACCACGAATACATCCAACCGGTACGTGAACAGCGACGCGACGTTTCCGAAATTTCCATATAAACCGACCAGCAGAGCCGAGCGGACCTCCCGGTCGAAGCGTGGAGTTATGCTCTTCCAGTCCACGGAAAGCGCTATCTTGCGCAGCAATAACACGGCAAATAACGCGCTGGCGGCCAATCCGATCCAATTACCCCAAATCCGAGAAGCGGCGCTGCGTCTATGGATGGCCACGAGCAGGAGGAAAGCCAGCAAGCCAACGGCGCTCTGGAGGATGGCTGTTACGGCGCGACCGCGGAATTGCTCCAAGCCGGTCAATAAGGCGATCAAGTAGTTGAAAACGATCGCTACCGGAATGCTGATGGTGACCAGCGCTAGCAGGTCTGCGGTCAAGCCTTGCAGCACCGTCGCGTGCCAGCGCGAATAGACCAGCCACCAGATGAGTTCCGCGACGCAGCAACCCAGCAAACCCCAAATGGCGATCACGGAAAGCCACTCGGATGTTTTCTTGTTGCGGGCCGCGGCCCAAATCACAATGGGAATTTCCCCACCGAGTCCGCCGAGCACCGCGCCAAACCAAATGGCCATGGTGGCAACGCTGATCTGGCCACGCGGCCCTGGTCCAAGGATGCGCGCGACGCAAACCTCGCTGAGAAATGCCAGCAACACGTTGGCCGCTTGGCCGCCAAGAATGGCGGTTAGTCCCGCCAGGAAGCTGGAGGATCGTGCCTCGAGTTGAACCGTTTGTGTACCCATGCAGAAGTCAGCAGCTGCTGGCACAAACTAGCATGGAAATGAACCGCAGGATACGCGGGCCGAATGCCGGACACATCCGCGGACGGATGCTAGAAAAGGTACTTGATGCCAAGCTGTAAAGTCCTGGGCCGGTGCGCATCGATAGGATGCAGGAAGCTGCTGGTGCTGAGGCAGGATGGATCCGACGCCAGCCCCGTGGAATCCCCGTAACAATCAATCACGTTGTTTCCCGGATTGCCGGGGTGCGACGCATCGTAGACGCGGAATTGCGTGTGGTTGAAGACGTTAAAAGCTTCCAGCCGGAATTGCAGCGAACGCCCTTCCTGCAACGGCATGCTCTTGGAAAGCTGCATATCGAAGTTCAGACGGCTGGGATTATAAAAGTAGTTGCGCCCGGCGTCTCCGAAGGTCAGTCCAGTCGGAGCCTGGAAAAGACCCGGGTTCCCGAGCAGTGGACCAAAAGTGTATTGAGTGCTGGTGTAGCCAGCGGGCATCGCGGTGGGATGCGTTGCCAAGTCCGGGTAGGAAGCAGGACCGGCAGCGGCCACCACGCCGGCATTGTCCGGGGAACTGATCCCGTCTACGGAACCTGCATTCAGCACGCTGAACGGAGTGCCGGTTTGATACACGGTAATCCCCGAGAGCTCCCAATTGCCGAAGATTTTCTCCGCCCGCTGGCTGAAGTTGCCTTGGGTAGCTATCTGGTTGGTGGGATCGGAATCTGCGAAATTCAGCAAGTGATACAGCTTCATGCCGGGCAGCTGATACACGTAACTGATGCTGAGCATTTGCCGTTGATCGAAGTCGGAACTGGCGCGGTTCGAGGCCAGGTTGTACGCGTCGATGAATGTTGCTTCGGTCCGATCCGAAGAATCATCGATGGAGTGGCTCCAAGTGTACGAGACACCTAGAGTGAGCGGCCCGGCGGTACGGCGCAAGCCGAATTGCATGGCGTTGTAACTGGAATTGGCCACGTTTTCCAACGAGTAGATCGGGCCCATGTAGGGCGCGATAGCGCTTCCGGGAGTACGCAAGCTACTCGGCAGAACGTTCGGGGGCGCCAATGCAAGCGGATTCGCCGGGACCCAATAACAGGCCGCGAGGGAGTTTGACCACCCCGGATAACCTGGCCCAATGGTCTTGCCATTATATGTTCCGGGAATGCCTGAATCATACGCGCCCGCGACTACGCTGCAGTAGTTCAAGGTCAGAGGTTCGCCGGGCAAAAACGGGTTCTGCGAGGCATTCACGGGTATCAATTGGTTGACGTTGAGTTCCGTGGTAAGGTGCGTGCCCTTGCTGCCCACATAGGCAAGCGAGGCCAGCATTTTCCCGGGCAACTCCCGTTGCACGCTTAGACTCCACTGCTGCACGTAGGGCCAATTGGTTTTCGTGGGAATGGCGGTGCCGCTGATGGGAAAGGCCTCGCCGCCTGACAACTGCGAAGGACAGCCAACGCCGACGTTTCCGATGCACGCCCATCCAGGAACGCCGTACTGGGTCATATTGATTACTCCGCCGGCCCCAGCGTTGCCAGGGCTGCCCTCGAGCGAGCCGGTATTGGCTTCATTGTACGTACCATGTTCCCAGAAAATTCCATAGCCGCCACGAATGGAGGTTTTGCCAGTCCCAAACGGATCCCAAGCGAAACCGATGCGTGGACCAGGATTGACGAGATGCCCGGTCATGCAACCAGCGGGAACGGGCGTTCCATTGCTGTATTTGCTCACGCCGCATTGCACAAAACCGTTGGTCAGATACGGACTGAGGTTATTCAGGTTCACGGGGACAAAGGTGTTTGGCCCCAGCGGGCTCGTCGGACCAATCGCCAGCGCCCCGCTTGCCTGGAAAAAGCTGAGTTGCGAAGCCAGGCTGCTGTTGAATTGCGAGGGCACCCAGTTGTACACCTCGTTATCCTTTTCGTGAAACAGTCCAAAAAGACTGAGGCGGAAACCCAGGTTCACCGTCAGCCGGTGCGTGACTCTCCAGTCGTCCTGGATGTACGGCTCGACAATGTTGTAACTCTGGTGGTAAAAGCCTTGGCCGCTGTCTTGTGTGAAGGTTCCCCTGGGAGAAGGCAAAGAACTCGCCGGGGCGCCGAATACTAAGAGATCGGCAAAGGCGTTGCCGGTGGTGTACTCGCTTGCGCTGCTCAGAAACATGGTGCCCTGTACGTCGCCGGTATTGGCGCCCACCGGAGAGTTGATTTCATTTCGCTGCGCGAGGATGGCCAACGCGCCAAAGGTAAGCGTGTGATTGTACAGGACGAGCGTGGCGTCGTCGCGCGGGCTATAGGTTGGATTCGACTGCTTCCAAGGCATGTACCCAGTATCGGCAGAGAGGGCCTGCCCGCCATAAGCGAAGTTGGGACCGTCCAGGACTATGCCAGGTAGTTTGTTACCGAAAGGGATGCCTTGCGAGTCGTTCACCGGCGTACCGAATAGGTAGCCGACGCCGCCGTAATTGCAAGTGGTGGAGTTGTAGAGTGCGCAGGGGGCCTGGCTCAAGGCAGGATACGCTGAACGCTCCAGGCTTTGTACTCCGGGTCCGCCAACCGCGGTCAAGGTGATATGCGCTTGGCCGTAGGTCATGGCCAGATCGTTCACAAACTTTGTGCCGATGGTGCTGGTAAGGTGAGCAGCGAGGCTCAGTCCGGGGCCATTAAAATTGTTTTCTACCGAAGGCACGCTGTTATAGACCACCGCGTATTCCGGACTTAAGACCGTGGTGTTCCAGGAATCGTGAATGAAGCTGAACGATAGTTTCTGCTTGCTGGTGAAGTTGTGATCGATGCGGAACAGTTCCTGGTGCCACACGGTTAGCGGAGAAATGCTGGCGTCGTAGCAGTGCGGGTTGCTGACGGTATTGCCGTTGTTGTCCAGCGCTACGGCCGCGATAGTGGAGTTGCAACCGCCGGTCGAAGTGGGCAGGGGAAACAAACCGGACTGGACGATCGACTTGGCCTGCGGCGTGATGAGCGAAGCGGACTGCACTTGGCTCAGCGGCCCGAGGGTGTCGTACACCAAGAAACTGTTGTTGGGGAAAGCCGGATTGCTGTTGGGCACGCTGATAATCTTGGTGGTTGGTGTTCCAGGACAATCTGGGTAGTAGGGAATGCCAGCTTGCGCGGCCAAGGGCGAGCGCGTGAACATATACCCAGCCCCCGTCGTCGGGTCGATCTGGCTGTTGTTGGTAATCGCATTGGGACAGACGTCCGTGAAGTTGCCAGACCTCTCGAGAGCCGACGGCACCCCTTGGTTGTAATCCACGGGTTCTTGCTCATGGCGATATTCAAAGGAAAAGAAGAAAAAGGTTTTGTCTTTGTTGGTGTTGTATTTGCCGGGAATATACAGCGGGCCGCCCAAGGTGAAGCCGGGGTCGTATTTGCGGTACAGCGGGGCACTCTTGGTCTGGTCGAAGAAGTTGCGCGCATTGAAATGCTCGTTGCGCAAAAAGAAGTAGGCGTCGCCATGAAAACCGCTTGAGCCGGATTTGAGGGTGGCGACGGT
>DATKPS010000120.1:0-9161 GCA_035524015.1 Candidatus Sulfotelmatobacter sp. | reverse complement strand
TGCGCAGATGAAGACGGCGCCACTGCCACTGCCGGTAGTGTCCGCGAAGGGCGTGCGCCTGCAACTCGCCGACGGCCGCGAACTGATCGATGGCATCGCCAGTTGGTGGACCGTGTGCCACGGCTACGGGCATCCGCACATCCTCGAAGCTGTGGATAAACAGTTGCATGAGTTGCCCCATGTCATGTTCGGCGGGCTGGCCCACGAACCCGGCTACCGGCTGGCCGCAAGGCTGGCGGCGCTGCTGCCTGGGGATTTGAAGCACGTCTTTTTCACGGAGTCCGGTTCCGTTGCGGTGGAAGTAGCCATGAAGATGGCGGTGCAATTCTGGCTGAATCAGGGTGAGCGCCGCGCGAAATTTGTCAGCTTCCGCAATGCTTACCATGGAGATACATTTGCCACCATGTCTGTGTGCGATCCGGAAGAAGGGATGCACCGGATGTTTCGCGGCGTGCTGCCCGAGCAATTCGTGGCGGAATTGCCAGAGTCGACGGAAAAAGTGGCCGTGCTCGATCGCCTCCTGGGGGAGCATCGCCGGCAAATTGCCGCCGTCCTCGTCGAGCCCCTGGTACAGGGTGCGGGAGGAATGAAGTTTCATTCGCCGGACACTTGCGTGGAACTTCGCCGGCTTTGCGACAAGCACGGACTGCTTTTGATCTTCGACGAGATTTTCACCGGCTTCGGCCGCACGGGAACGCTGTTTGCTTGCCAGCAGGCCGACGTGACCCCGGATATTATTTGTTTGTCGAAGGCGCTGACCGGAGGAACACTGCCGCTCGCGGCGACGGTCGCGACGAACCAGGTCTATGACGCCTTTCTCTCGCATGACCCGGAAGCGGCGCTGATGCACGGGCCGACGTTCATGGCTTATCCCCTCGGTTGCGCCGCCGCCAACGCGTCGCTCGATCTGTTTCAGACCCAGCCGCGGCTTGCTCAGGCCCGCGCCATTGAGGCACAGCTCCGCGAAGAACTGGCTCCCTGCGCGCGCATGCCCGGAGTCCGCGCCGTGCGCGTGAAAGGCGCCATTGGCGTAGTCCAGATGGAAAAACCGCTGGATGCGCTGGGGCTCCGCGCAAAATTCATCGACAAAAATTGCTGGATCAAACCCTTTGGCGATGTGGTGTACCTGACTCCGCCCTTGGTGATCTCCGCCGCCGATCTATCGACGCTCACGAGCGCGATTTGCGAAACGCTGCGCTGACCTCTTGGACTGCGACGGCTTTGCCTCCGGACTCCAAGAAACGGCCGCCCGCCTCTGGTACACTGCAAAACTGCATCTACCGGAGGATTTTCGTTGGCTGGACCGCTGAGCGGGTGGAAACAGAAAATCGTGGCATTTGCCGGCACGCTCGGTGCCCCGGGTTTGTTCCTCATTTCTTTCCTGGATTCCTCGGTTCTGACATTTCCCGTAATCAACGACCTGCTGCTGATCGAACTCAGCATTCAGAAGCCCCTGCGCATGCCGCTGTACGCAACCATGGCCATGACTGGATCGGTCTTGGGCTGCGTGCTCTTGTACTTTATTGCCAAGAAGGGCGGCGAAGCCTTTTTTCACCGCAAAGCGGGAACCCGCGGCGCGGTGATCCGCAAGTGGGTGCAGAAAAATGGATTCGGGGGAATGCTGGTAGCCGCGCTGTTGCCTCCGCCGACGCCGTTCAAGATCTTTGTCTTTGCGGCGGGAGTATTTGAGGTGCCACTGGGCAGCTTTACATCCGCGATCGCGTTGGCGCGAGCGATTCGCTACTTCGGGATGGGGTATTTGGCGATCCGCTATGGCGAGCAGGCCATGCCGTTCATAGCGCAGCACAAGCTGCAAGTCGCGGGGACGGTCATACTGCTGGCCGCGGTCAGCTATGGATTGTCTCGGTGGATTTTGCGTGATAAGGCCGAGGTGGAACCGCAGCGCCTGTGAAGCCGCTTAACGCAGGTGTACCTCGTTGGTCCACACCAGTTCCTCGCTGGAAACACTAAAATCCGCATTCACCTGAAAGCGCGCCGCGAGCCGATGGTAGGTTTCGCCCTCGACAATGTCGCGCATCGAACGAATGACGATTTCGTAGCCGTCTTGCGTTTTTTCCACCACCGCGCGAGGAAAGGGCACGGCGCTGACATACTTTCGAGCTAAGTCCGTTTTTTGGACCGCGTCGAGTTCCGGAGAAGCCTCCGGCTTGTGAAGGCAATCGGCGCTCTCCGGATCAAACGCTCTGCCCGGGCCGACCGGTACATCGACCTGGCAAAGCAGGGACGTGGTTTCCACCACGCCATGCCAGGTGAGCACGGAGAACGAGTCGGGATACGAACCGACAAGGCGCGCGGACTCGCCTTGGTAAGAACGAGCCCCCAGCAACCCGTTGCTGCTGGCGTGGAGCACCGCGCGGCCCGCTATATAGAACGTCAACAACACCAAGACCACCACGGCCCCGTTACGTCCCCGCGGGGCTTTATTTTTTGCACCAATTTCGGAGCTCACCAAGCGGAAAAGCTCCGGCACCAGAATGCCACCCAGAAGCAAAACCACAACCCATAAATCTACGCTAGGAAGCCAATTCGCGCCGAAGCGCGTGGACCGAAACGGCCACAACAGCATCACGCCCTCGCATTGCAGCGAGTCGAGAAGCACATGCGCGCCGGCTGCGAGCAGCATGGGCCAAAACAGACTCGCGAGTCGAACGGGATTTTTTCGCTCCAGCGCGCGCGTGAACAAAATCGCCAGCAAGATCACCACCACAGTGCCGAGCAGGGAATGCGTATAAGTGCGCCGCGCCGCGAAATAGGCGCTCGGGCCGAAAAGAGCACTGAGGAGATCGACATCGGCAAGCGTGCCCGCAAAGAGCATGCCAACCACCACCGGCCAGCGGCGGCGCGCGAACAAACCGCGAGCGATCACATAGGACGTGAGGGCGTGCGTGCCGATGTCCATGAAATACAAACTATCTCACAAATGGAGATGGATCAGGACGAAAGCTCGCGGGCGAGGGGTGATTCTAAGTGGTAGACGATGCCGTGGCGCGAACTTCACTCGGCACTAGTAATTTCAAAGCGCGCGGCACGATCGAAAATTCCATGGGAATCCGCGTGAGCGGTTCCCCATCAACTTGCGCGTAAACCGGGCTGGCGTCCAGCGGTTCGCAGATCAGCGATTCCGCTTTCCAGAAGTGCACGTCTTCTTCCTTGCGCAGATTTCCCATCCAGAGCGTCGGCAAGTAACTGAGATACCGGAAACCACTTTGCGTGGTCAGGGCCATCACTTCAAATTGATCTTCGAACAGATCGGCCTGATCGGTAATTTTGAACGGCCCGCCGTAGTTTTTCGTCCGCCCGATGACCACCAAGGTTGCTTCCAGCTGGCGATCCCCGGTCCGCACACGAAAACGTGGAAAAGTGTAGCGAAGAACTTCGCGGGCGCCTTGCCACCAATACGCAAGGATGCCGACGCGTGCTTTCAGGCCGAGGTCGACGGAGTAGACGATCATGCCGTCGGGGCCCGCGCCGGAAACGGAAAGGAAATAGCGTTTGCGTTCGGGCTGCTCCAAAGGAGTGGCCAGTCCGAGGGCGATTTCGCGCACTTCGCCATGCAGCAGGCGCCGCGCGGCGCGGGGAATGTCCCAGGGAAGATCGAGTTCCTTGGCCAGGATGTTCGCGGTGCCGCCGGGAAGCAGCGCTAGAGGAACGCGGTTGCCATTGGAAGATTGCGCGAGCCCGTTGACCACTTCGTTGAGGGTGCCATCGCCGCCACAAGCAATGACCAACTGGCGATGCTCGCGAACCGCTTGCTGGGCAATTTCTGTGGCGTGGCCCGGGCCGGTGGTTTCCGCGAGATCGGCTTCGATGCCGTTGGAGGCAAGGATATGGCGGGCCTGATCGATCAAACGGCGACGGCCATTTCCGCCGTTGCCGGCGTTGGGATTGTGGATCAGAACGGCGTTGTGGATGAGCGAGTCCATGGTTTAGCGGGTCCAGGCCAAAACACCATTGTAACTGAAAACGAACGAAGCACGAGAAGGCCCAAACAAAAAAAATGGAATACCTACTTTTGCGAATCATCCAAAAGCGCCGCTGCTCTTGCGGTGCGCCGCCTTGCTTGCCCTGCGTAATGACGCGCCGTTTTTACGGTCGCAACCTAACCCTTGGCCCATCGCTTTGCCACCCTTGGCCCGGACCTTGTAATCGAAGGAAAAGCAGGCGCTTGGTGTGTTATGTTGACAGTCGGATTTGGTGTGTGGGGTTGGCGGGCTGACCAGCGGCATCGCCAAGATTTAGGCGAGTATTATGGGGATCGCCTTCGATAAAACAACGTTTCCGTCTCTCCTCTTCCCTTGGTGCGCGGAGTCCATGCTGTTTCTGCTTCTTGTGTTTTTGACCGCCGCCGCTTTCACGCCTGCGAAGCCCGCGGGTAACACGACAGCGACAGCGCCCAGGTGCGCGCAAGAATCACAGGAGCCGCGAGCTAACCAAAACGAACAGCCCGGCCCCTATCTCGATCAACCAACGAAAAAACTGATCAAAGACATGCCTGAGCTGAAGGGAATCCGCCCGGCCAGCGATCAAAGCGAATTGCCCACCATTCTGCGGAACACCGGCGCGCAAGTGGACGAGTTTTTCGACGATGCGGTTGACCTGGTGGCCGACGAGGAAATTACGCAGGAGCGCTCCGGCGGCTACGGTTTGGCTTTCGTAGGTAAACCGGTCCGCGACAATTATCTGATTATGCGCCAGGAAAACGGCAATCACCGCGACTTCGACGAATTTCGCATGGATGAACACGGCAACCGCATGGATGGTCTGCGGGCGCGCCCCGGCTTTCTCATTACTTCCGGGTTTGCGCTCATCTGTATGCATTTCTCGACCACCGTCCAGTCCGAGTCGGTATTCCGGTACCTCGGCGAACAAAAGGTCGAGCAAAAAGAAACCTTCGTCGTGGCATTTGCGCAGCGGCCCGACAAAGCCACCACCTCGGAAATGATGGTTGGGCCCGAAGGAACGCTGGAGAATTTATTAACCCAGGGAATTGCCTGGATTGATAAAGACAGTTTCCACATCCTGCGCATGCGGACGGATCTGCTGCGGCCCCATCCGGAAGTTGGGCTGGACCAGCAAACCACCAAGGTCAATTTTTGCGAAGTGCACCTTGCCGATATTGCCACGCCGCTGTGGCTGCCGAAGGATGTGGATGTGTATCTGAAGCTGGGAAGATCGCAAGAACGCCTGGTCCCGATCGCCTTCCGAAATATTCACCATTATTCCGATTACCGGCGCTATCGCGTTTCCGTCAAAATGCTCGCGCCTCCGCCCCAATGACCTCCTCTTGCCTCTCCGTGTGGGCCCCGTCTTCGGAGGCGGGCCGTTGCTTTTTGTAGCGGCGGCTTTATGCCGCTGGCCTTTGCCCCGTCGAGCCCGCACGATTCCTGCGCCGCATGTACCCACGCCCAGTACAGGTTTTCCCGCCTGTCCCCGTCTTGCCCTTCTTTCTTGGCGTTCCGCATCCTCAGTACAGTACACGTTACATACGTCTTTAGTTATCATTTTATGGGAGTTCGAGAGCGCCTGTCTCTCGGGTATTCGACCGCATGGCTATTCGCCTTTGGACTTCACTCTCATCTGCTTCGGCGGCTTCCCTCTCTAGAGCCGCCCGTAACTCCTTTCGTTTGCTGTATCTGCGCACTGCGCCGCTCGTATCCCTTTTATTTTCATATATCTCCCAAAAAACCGGGGGTACCCCTCGGCAAAACTCAATCACCAGGTTCCAAAATGAAATCCGACTCTAGTTCTCGCTGTTCCTTCACCAAGTCCAATGGCCACCGCTGCCGCATGCTCCCCGCTCCCGGTTCTCCCCTTTGTCCTGCGCATCTCCGTCAATCCGACCTCGCCGTTGATTTGGTCGGTGACCTCCAGGAATTTCGTTCTGCCGCGGACGTTACCATCTTCCTTTCTCGATTGGTCGTCGCCCTCTCACGAAATCAGATCTCCACTCGCCGCGCCGCGGTCCTTTCTTACGTCTCCATCTCTCTCATGCACGCCCTGCGCGCCCTCCAACAGGAAAACGCTTGCAACGCCGATGGCAGTAACTTCGATCCTCTCCCTTTGACTTGGAATCTTCCCAGCTCGGATCGCCCCTCTTTCACCGACGTCCATGAAGCACGAGCTTTTTTTGCTCAACGCTATGCCGACCGAATGCGCAAGATCGTCGAAAGCGCCCGGGCAGACTCCGCGACGAAGCCTCGCTTATAATGCGAAGGCAATGTGGCAGCGGCTTTACGCCGCTGTCGCTTGGGTTTGTAGCTACGTGAGGCGCTCATGGTGAAAGCGGAAATGGCCAAGGCCAACGGAAAAGTCAAAAAGGAAGTAGAGAAACTCCGCGACCTCATTCGTCACCACGAGTATCTGTATTTCGTCGCGGACCACCCGGAAATTTCCGACGCGGAATTTGACAAGCTGGTGAATCGATTGAAAGCGCTGGAGGCCGAATATCCGCAACTGAAAGCGCCGGACTCCCCAACCGTGCGCGTCGGAGGAACGCCGCGCGAAGGTTTCACCACTGTGCGGCATGCCCGGCCGATGCTTAGCCTCGACAACGCCTTTTCTTTTGACGCTTTGCGGGATTGGGATCGCCGGGTGCGCGAGGGCACCGGTCGGTTGGTCAATGAATATATCGCCGAGCACAAATTCGATGGGCTGAGCATTTCCTTGCAGTATGAAGATGGCGTGCTGGTGCGCGGCGTGACCCGCGGAGACGGCACGACGGGTGAGGATGTCACGCCGAATGTGAAAACCATCCGCTCGATTCCGCTGCAAGTCGATGCCGCCACGCTGAAAAAAGTGAAGCTCGCGAAAAACTTTGAAGTCCGCGGCGAAGTGATGATGACCAGGAAGTCGTTTGAGGCGCTGAACCGGCAACAGGACGAGATTGGCGGGAAGATTTTCGTAAATCCGCGAAACGCTGCGGCAGGAGCGGTGCGCGTGTTGGATCCGTCGATTACCGCGCAGCGGAATCTGGATTTTTTCGCGTATTACCTGTACGTGGAAGGCAAAGTGCCCTTTCCGAAGCACTCCGATTCGTTGCTGGCGCTAAAACAGATGCGCTTCCGTTCGTCAGACGATTGGCAATTGTGCGACGGCATCGATGCGGTGATTGCCTATTGCGAAAGCTGGGACGGCAAACGCGAGAAGTTGCCCTACGACATCGACGGCGTGGTCATCAAGCTGAACTCCACGGCGCTGCAAAACGAATTGGGATTTACGGCGAAAGCTCCGCGCTGGGCCATTGCCTACAAATATCCGGCGCGCCAGGAACAGACCGTAGTGAACGACATTCTTGTGCAGGTGGGACGGACGGGAACGCTGACGCCCGTGGCGGTGCTGCAGCCGGTGCAGGTCGGCGGCGTTACCGTCAGCCGCTCGACCTTGCACAACATGGACGAGATCGACCGCTTGGGCCTGCAGATCGGCGATACCGTGCTGGTGGAGCGGGCCGGCGAAGTGATTCCGCACGTGTTGAAGGTGGTGAAGGAGGCCAAAGATCGCAAGCCGTTTCACATGCCCAAGAAATGCCCGGTATGCGGGAGCACCATTCATCGCGTGGAAGGGGAAGTGGCCTACCGCTGCGTGAATTCCGCCTGCCCAGCCAAATTGAAGGAATCGGTGCAGCATTTCGCGGGACGCCACGCCATGAATATCGACGGATTGGGCGAGAAGATTGTCGACCAACTGGTGGAAAAGGGCATGGTGAAGGACCTGGCGGATTTGTATGCGCTGAAGACCGAGAAGGTGGCGGAGTTGGAGCGCATGGGCGAAAAATCGGCGCAAAATCTGATTGACGAAATTGAGGGCAGCAAGAAACAGCCGCTCGATCGCCTAATCTATGCGCTGGGCATTCAATTTGTGGGCGAACGCACCGCGCAGTTGCTGGCCGCGCATTTTTCGTCGATGGAGGAATTGGCGGAGGCGAAAACCGAAGAATTGGAAAACGTCTCCGAAGTGGGGCCCAAAGTGGCGACGGCGATCACGGATTTCTTCGCCGAGGCCGCGAACCGCAACTTGATCAAGAAATTGAACAAGGCCGGCGTGCGGCCCAGGGCGGAAAAAAGGGAAGTGAAAAGCCAAAAATTGGCCGGGAAGTCGTTTGTGTTTACCGGTGGCTTGGCCAATCGCTCGCGAGAAGAAGCCGGCGAGTTGGTGCTGCAACACGGTGGCAAACTAAGCGGCTCGGTCAGCAAAAAAACCGACTACGTCGTGGTTGGCACAGATCCAGGTTCAAAGTACGACAAAGCCAAAGAATTGGGTGTCACCATCCTAGATGAGGCGGCCTTTGAAAAACTGCTCAAACTTTAGGGGTGACACCGTTAGTGGTTCGGTCGCTTATTTTGTCTGGGGCGTAGGAAGCTCAGGATCAGAGGGCCAAGCGAAGGCAGAGGCTTCCGTAGGACGAGCGGCAAGACGCCGTAATAGACGTATACGCCGAGCAACGCGGCCAGCAACAATCGATCGAGCCAGGGAGGGATTGAGCGATGTACAGTCGGGCCCGGATTCCAATGAATGTGATAGTGGCCCACAAACCATTGCCAGCCAAAAATGAGAGCCATCATGAATATGATCACTAGAAGTGCGGAGCCGAGTAACTTCAAGTTGTCGAACGGAGGCCGTTCCACAGAATTTCTTAAGTCCCAAAGCACTAAGATGTAATGGTCGCCTTTTCTTAAATGTTTGATTGCTTCATCCCAAGTTCGGAAATAGGAAGAATCATCTTTCTTTAAGCGGCGGTACGCATGGGCCATTAGTTTCGCAGTCTTTGTCTCATACTGCGTTGTGTCGTATTCGGCTTCGAAGGCGGTATTCAACTCGATGGGGTCTTCGGGGCATTCGCCTGATTCAGTGAAGTACATCATGCGCTTCTCGAGATCGGAGAACGGAATGTGCTCGAGAGCTGCTTGTTCGATGGTCTGCTGAACGAGGAAATCTTTGGCTTCACGAACGTTCATTGGAGCCATGCTACATCGAAAGGACGCCGGCGAGAAGATCAGCGTGTCGCGGGTTCGGCTTGGTATAATAAAAAACGGCGGGTGAGCTGGATGATCGCTGGTTTGCCTTGGTTGCGTCCGGGAAGCCCTTCGGCGCTGCCTCAGGGTAAACGGGAGGAAAGTCCGGACACCACTTCGTGAGTGCAG
>DATKPS010000119.1:0-19112 GCA_035524015.1 Candidatus Sulfotelmatobacter sp. | reverse complement strand
CCACCACTTCGCGTAACAACGTTCCGTGCTGGTCGCGGTCCTCAAACTTGCCGCCAATCCAGGCCAAGCGGTTCCAGCCCCACACCACGCGGTAGTTTGGGTCGCCAAAGCGGTTCAGTCCGCCCGCCACAGCCAACCGTTCCTGCACGCCCACTGGCGGCTCATGCTGTTCCCGCAAAACTTGAATCATCGCTACCTGCACCTTAATGCCTAACTCCTCTGCCGCATGCGGATCGAAGAGAGATTCATCGCGAAAGGCGTGATAGAAAACGGTACCGCGCTGCGTAGACGCCGCTCAAAAGGACAGTTTTGCTTTTGTCGTTGTGAATTGCTTGAAGTGGACTCTAAACCCGCACCCTTGAAAGGCGAAGGGTGCGGCACCCGACCGCACGCAACGGCCAACGTTGGATCCTGTCTCGTCCAAAAACCGCAAGGGGCGCAACCTCATCCCAAAAGCCGCGCCCCACTCAACCATCACTGCTAACTGACAAGTGAAACAGCTCCCGACTACGGACTGCCGACTAGCGACTGCAACTAGTACCCAGCCGGGCGAGCCAACGTATCGATGTATGCGCCGCTCCTTGGGGAGTCGTCCCAGACCTGGAACGCGGTATCGAAGTAAAAAATGAAGGATGCCGCCAACCCGCCGCTGCCGCCATAAATCGGAAACACGGTATTGCCGTTGACTTCGTAGAAATCGATGTCCTTCAGCACCGCGCGTCCCCAATGCGACAGATCCAGAAAGTCCACACGCGTTTGGTCTGCGTTGACGCTGGACTTGATCGGGATCCCGCTCATGGTCTTTCGGCCGGTGAACAGCAAATCCAGATCGTTGCCGGTGCTGCCGCCGCCTTCCTTGATCACCTGGCTCACGGTAATGCCCAGGTTTTCCCAGGCGTGCTCTTGTTCCACGGCCATGTACGCGATCAGTTTGCTCAGGTGATTAATGCCCAACGCCTTCCTGACCTTGTTGATGGCCAGCCGTACGTTTGCCGGAGTCAACGCAGCATTGCCGGCGTTCACGCGCGGGGTCTGGAGTTGAATCGGATACGTGGCGCGGTTGAGGTTCAACCAGGTGCCGGTGGTGGCGTTGTTCTGGTGATACTTGATGCCATACAACGAAACCGGCTGCGCCCCGCTGAGGCCATCGTGCACGATCACGTCGGTGGCTACGGTGCCTGGGGGCACGTTGTCCACGGTGATCTGTTGTGTCGTGACCGGGTCCGCCGTCAACACGTTGGTGGTCACGCCAGCCGCGGTGTTGCGGTTGGTGGTCAAAGTGGTGTCGTAGATCTGGATGGTTTGGCCGGGATAAACCAGCGCTGCTCCACTGGGAACGTTCATCGTAAAGGTGGTTCCGCTCACGGTGCCGATCGTGCCGAGGACGCCGTTTCCGGCGGTCTGCATCAACTTGTCGAGGAACGCCCGGAATTGGCGCATTCCGTTCACCACTTCGCGTTTGGTGGCGTCTTCGATGGCACGCTCTTTGCCGTTGGTGGCGTATTCCGCCAACTTGGTAATTTCAATGGCGAAGCGGAAAAAGATCGGGGAGACCTGCGCGACGTCGTACTGCGAGCCCGCGCCGCGTCCCAAATCTCCGCCATCGGCGTTATACGATCCGGCCTTCCCACCCGGATTGACCTGCAGGGGCAGGCGCATATTGCGGCTGGAAATCCGCTCGATATCGCCGCGCTGCTGGATCATGGTCAACAGAATGTCGTCGCGCTCATAGAGCAGGGGCACCTTGTCGCGCACCTTCTCGAGCTGCAACGCGATGACATTCGCGTTTGCTTGTGCTGGCATTTTCTTTTCTCCTTAAATTGACGGGCCCAGCTTCATTGGGCCGTCCACTTCCTTGTGCGTTGGCGGATGAGGCGTGGGCCTGTAGCCGCGGGGGCCTCAGGGGCTGAAGCCCCCAGCTCCTGGAGAACAGGCTTTTCCCGCGGGCTGCGGAGCTGTGCCCTGAGGGAAACTGCGCGATCTCACAGGCTGAAGCCTGTGCTACGGGCTTCTTCACAACCCCAGAATGTCTTCGTCGGTCAGGCGGCCATAATCTGGACGCCGCCCGCGTGTTGGCGCTTCTCTCCGGGTTGCTGGCTTTTCTGCCCTGGCTGCTTCTTTTGGCGCTCGCGTTGGCGTAACTGCAGGCGTGCGCTCCGCATCTTCGCGCTTGCCACGAGCGCCCAACGTTGCCGACGTCCAGGAGCCGACTACGCGCTTCACCGCACCTGGCACTAATTGCTGCGCCCGCGCGTCAATCAGCCGCACGACCTGCGCTCGTGTTTCGGCGTCGAAGCGGCGCCCCGCCAACACGCGCGCTACTTGTTCGCCCAAGGCCCGGTCGCTGCGCAGCGCCGCATCCACTTCTTCGCGCACCGCATTTCCCAAACGATCCCGAAGGGGCGCTGCACCGTGCGCCCCTTCTCTCGCTCCACTCCACCGCAAATTCGGCAACGCGTCTTCGATCACGCGGGCAATCGCGCCGCCCACACTCTTCTCTAAATCCGCGTTGGCGGCTTTCTCGAATTCCCCATAAGCGCGCACCACCTCGGGTGTAACTTCAGTGGGCAGTGGCGAGTGGCTAGTGGCGAGTGAGGACGGAGAAGTGCGGGACTCGACCGTGGAGGAGTTAGCACCGTCGGGAGCCTGCTGAACTTTAGAAAGTGCGGGAGTTTCTTGCGCGCCCGGGCGCAACAGCGCCAGTCCCGCCTGCACCATCTCGCGAAACGCGGCGGGATCCTGTTGCATCAAGCGCTGCGCCAACTGCGTCCGCGCCGCGGCATCGCCACGATAGAAGGCCGCGTCGATCGCTTCCAATTCCCGCGCACGTTCTGCCGCCGACTTCGCCTCTGCCACACCCCCGGGGTAAATTTCCTTCAGCGCCCGCGCATCCTCGGCCGTCGCAAACACTTCCCGATACGCTGCAGCTTCCGCCTCCGCCTTCTGCTTGCCATCCCACAACTCCTTGGCCTCATCGCCGCACCACGGGTCGCGCATTTTCTCCGCTAGCCACGGGGGCGCCTCGTGTGGCTCGGACGCAGCCGTCCGAGTTGCCACTTCTCCAACACGCCCTCTACGGCCTTCCTGTTCTGCAGGCTTTGACTGATCCGCACCGTTTCCGCGTCTGTCTGCGCTCCTCTGTGTCTCCGCGTTGGGATTCTCTTCCGTTGCCCCTTCTTCTGGCCCTAATCCCACAATCTGCTCATCCGTCAACGCGAATACTTCTTCGCCAACCGCTGTCGCTCCGTTTTCCACGCCAAATCCTCCACCAAAAACAAAAACGCCCCGATCTCTCGGAGCCTCATCGCGATTACTGATTACTGACGACGGCTCTCTGCTGCTGGGCTTGCAGCACCTTCAAATGCGCCTCCGCGTGGGCGCGGACATTAGCGAAACCGGCGGGATTGGTGAGCTTGGCGGTTTGCCCTGCTTCGGAACTGGCCCAGCGCTTGCATTCTTCAAACTCGACGGCATGATCATCCAGCAGGACATCTACTGGCACTGACGGCAGCACGACGGTCGCGTCAGGGAAAGCGTTGTCATTCCGAGCGGAGTCTGCGGAGCGAGGAATCCCTCTTCCGCTGGCCACAGGCCGCTCGTCACTGGTCCCTGCCTTCTTAACGACAAGGGGCGCACTGCCCAGCAGCATCTGAATTTCTCGCAGCTGTTTATTGCGCGCGTCTTCTCCCGGTATCACTAATTCCGTTAGACCCAGCACGTTCTTGATGTAGCCAAGATTCGCCGGCTCTGCTAACGCTTCCTGAATCACGGGGTCCTTCAGCCCAAAGAGTTGCTGTAGCACGCCGCGCTGCTGCGATTTCAGGCGGGGGAAAGTCTCATCCGCCTCTGGATGCACGCAGATGTTCCCCTTCAGGTCCGCGATGCGAATCATCTTCGCGTCCATCATGCCGTCCGGACCGAGCAGCGGCACATCCACGTTCTCTGGCCGGTTCTTGCGGAAGCAATCCACGGACAGAAGCATCACGTCGGCATAAAACTGTTTCAGGCGCCGCCACACCAAGCCCAATCGCCCCATGGCCTGGTCTCGCGCCATGGCGTAGCCGCTGGCGGTTTTCACGTCTTCCATGCCCCCACCGAACACCGCGGGAAACAGCCCGGTCAGGAATTGCGCTACCGGCCCAATCAAATCCTGCTGGTGACGGACCATGTCCGGAGGCACTTGCGCCGGCGCCGGCTGGAAAAATCCCGCCGCTAGCGGCTGGCCAGGACGCGCGCGCGCGGGAAAATGCGCCGCGGGCTCCGCGGTCTGGTTGGCAATGGCATCAAAGTCGAGAACCTGGGGATCGGCGTAAATTGGCGGGATGCCGTACTCGTAGGTCTCCGCCTGAATATTCGACAGCGCGTTGTAGCGCTCCTGCACCTGCACCAACGAGTCGCCGACGCTCGGGCGGTTCTGGCCATTTCCCGGCAACGCGTGCAGCACGCGCCAGTGATCGTCCATGCTTTCGCGGCGCGCTTCACAGTAGACATCGCCGGCAAACGCCACGTAGCATCCTTCCGGAAACAGCGAGAGCAGCTCCGCGCGGATCGTCTCATCTTCCACGGCGCAAAAGGCCCACGGACGCAGCCACGTGCGGTCAAACGTAATCAGGTTCATCAAGGCGTCGCCGGGCGCCACCGTGGGTATGCCCTGCTCCACGCTGATGCGCGATACACGAGCGTAAACATCTTCCGCGCCCATGGACGGCGCGCTCTGAATCTTGTCCGCCACCCAGGGATACGCGGCTTTCAGCTTGGCGCGATGCACTTCCGCTTGCCATTGCAGATACGGAAACTCATGCATCTCGTTCGCCCACACCGGCGTGTTCAACTCCAGGCCGCCTGCGATCGAGATCACTTCCTGGCCATTCGCCAAACGCCGCACGCCTGCGACGCGAGGCACCATGACGCGTTCCGCCTTTTTCAAGTCCTTCTCGCCCAACGCGGTCCCGCACTCCGGGCATTGGAAATCGACTGAAGGCAAAGCCGTGCCCGACGAGAGAGATTCCTCACTCCGAAGACTTCGTTCGGAATGACGGAGCTGGGCGGGGGAGGCCTCAGTTGGAGGCAGATTGTTCCCATCAGCGCCCAAGCCAACCTCGTCGCCTTGGTCCTGATCACTGGTCGCTGATCTCTGGTCACCGTGTTCCGCAGTCACTCGCAACTCGCCTGCCCCGGTCTTCCCACATTCCGGGCATGACCAGCGATCGACCCCAAGAGGCACTTCCACCGCCTCGAGGATCTCCTCATCGCGGAACCCGAAGCGCTGGGCATCCTCGACGTAGCGCACGTAGGCGCCCAACTTCCCGTCGGTCCACAAGAAATACCCAATCGCCGTGAGCAATTCCTCCACGTGGTTATTCCGCTCGATCAATTCCGCCACGTCGCTGGCGGCGCGTGCCGCCGCAATGTCGACCAGCGATTGGAAGGATTGCGGGTAGAAGCGCACGGACGGCACATCCTGGGAAAGTACGGCCACAAACGACAACCCGAATCCCTGGTAAAAATTGGTTACGAACTGATACCGCGGCATCTCTTCGAGTTCGCGATCGTTCCCCGACGGATTCTCGTAGGGTAAATGCCAATTCATGTCGTTCTCGTTCCACCAGGCATACTGCATGCCCTGCCAGAACAAGCGCGCCTGACGGATCCGGCGAATCTCATGGCGGCGCGCCGCCACGCCTTCCATGCGGTATTGCCGGACGAGCTCTCGCAGAGCGTTCACCAACTCCGGCCGCTCCTCCTCCAACCGCTCGAGGTTTGGCCCCAGATTCACGAGGTCCAATCCCGCACCGCCGTTTTCGTTACTCCCGTCGCCTTTGGAGGACAGAACGGCGGCACCGGCGCTGTGCCCTGCATTTCCATCCGCGGGTGCAAGATTTCCCGGTCCCATCGTTCTAACTGTGTTGTTGTCAAAACTCATTGCCTTTTCCTGAATTCCCATGTCGCGACCGATGTTCCGCAAGCCGCAATACACTCCGGGCCCACAGGAGCAATCGATGCGCTTGGCACTGCCCTTTCTCGTCTTTGTCTCAGTTGCGATAATGCTGGCGCCGGCGTCAGCGCAAACTGTAGACCAGCCCTTCGCGGTCGAACTGGCGCTGTCGGCACATCGGTGATCCCCGGTTTTATGTGAAATTCGTTCAACGGGGCCAATATCGCCTTTGCCTCGGTTACGATTTTCAGCCCGCGCATTACCGGCTGCCCCGCAACAGTGTCTATTCCGACGCGCTCCAGCATGCCGTAGCGCTGTCCGTAGTCTCTAATTCGATCGAGCTTACGCTTGACTAGTCGCCCGATGGGTTGGAGACAAGACGCGGCGAAAAACGAACGGCCCGCCTCAGAAGGCGTGCCCTACAACTGCGTAGAGCATCTGCGGACTCGGCACGGGATGTTGCGGACATGGGACGCAGCGTGCTGCGCCCCTACGAAAAAAAGCCGGGTGCCCCACCCTCGTTTTTCGAGGGTGGGTCTTGGGTTCTTCTTCACTCTTCACTCGCCACTAACCACTACCTTTCGCTTCCTTGATCCGCAGGAGCTGTGGCCAGGACCGTTTTCTTACCCGTGGGACTTCGAGCGGCTTGGCATCCGCAGGAAACTCCACCGGCGGAAATCCCACCGTGCCCAACAGCGAATTCAAGAACGCGCGGTTCTCTGCCCGTAACCGCGCGTTCTCTTCCTCCAACATCCGCACGTAACTCGACTTCCACACTTGTTGCCACCAATTCATGCTCGCCACGGCCTTAGAAGCTCGACTGCGCCAACGTGTAGCCCCAGGCACGCACGTGCACCACGCCCGCTCCCGCCGCTACGTTCGCAGTAATCACCAACGGGGCAAGACCGGTTCCACCGTTCACTTTGGTGGGTGCGGTCACAAATTGCGAACAAGTTTGCGCTGCGGTCAGACTCGTGCACGAACTCAGAAACGCTGCCGTCGACGTGGAGGTGCCCAACGAATAGCTGGCCGCGGTGGTGATGCTGGTCTTGACATACGCCGAGCCGCCCAGCGAGAGGAAGGTTGCGGGAATATTGGTTGTGGTCGTGGTGGTGGCGCTGCCGGTGTTGAGCGTGACGTTGCCCGCATCGGCTTGCCAGTACACGGTGCCGCCGCCATTCATGCTGGCGTCATTAATCGCTTCGATGATGCCCTGGTCGCCGCTGATCACCTGGGTGGTCGCATAGCTTGGCGAATGAAGATACGCGAAGGTCGCGGTAATTGCCGCGCACGGAGCATTGCCGGTTCCGCTCTGAGGAGCCACCAACGAATACGCGGTCGGAGTCACTGTCTCCACGAGAGCGCTTGATTGCGCATCAATCATAATCGGGGGAAACACGCCATTAGCCGGCGCCATCGGCTGAATCACGCGGCCATCGGGCAACGCTACCATCGCCGGGCACACCGTAATCGTCTGCGAACCTGAGGCGCTGTTGCCCGCCAAGATAAAGCCGCCCCACTGGTTGTACTTCGTCGAATCAAACACGCCCACGGCGCGCGAAAACTGTCCCGAGGCGCTCTGCGCCCGCGCTTTCCGCGGCAATCCCATCCACAGCGCCAATCCAACCACCAGTCCAACGACCGCCAAAATTCCCACAAATTTCTTCATTTCATCCTCTCCTCGAAAATTTGCCCGCAAAACTCATTGGAGTGCGGCAGCTTGCTGTCCCTTTATCCCCGCTCCATCCACACCACTAGCCACGCAGCGGGAGCTAACTCCCGCCACGAACCAATACAAACGACAACCATCGCCAGTCATTGATTAGAGATGACGCTCTCCCCTCACCACCACTTCCGCCGCCCAGCAAAGCGGTGCGCGCCCAACTGCCTTCTCGCCTCTGCCAACAACCGCTCGCGATGAATCGCGCGCGACGTGGGGTCGGTCGCGGCAATCATCTTCTCGATCTGTACCTCCACCGGGATCCCCGGCACAAACCGAACCAGGGCCTCTGCAAAATTATTGGGCGGGGCCTGCCCCGCCCCGGGCGCACATCCGTGTGCCCCAAAGCCGGCGTATCTCACGCCGGAAACCAGTCCATAGCGCGCCGCATCCGCGGCGTCGTCGCCCTCTACCTTTCGCACATCCTCCACGCGCCGCTCATCGCGCACCAGGTTCGGCAAACACTCAATCAACGCGCGGCAATTCTCGGTAATCACCCACCCGTCGCTCTCCAGCAGTTGATACATCAACTGCCAACCGCCGATACGGTCATCCTCCGCCTGCGTCGGCCGGGGCAATCCGTGCCGCTCGAGCACTTCACCCAACTGCTCCGCGATGGATGCCTCATTCGTGCGATGTGAAAACGCATCCGGGGACAAAAACACATCGCCAATTCGTTCGTTGTGGCTCAACTCCGCGATGGTCTCGCCTAGGGTGCGCGGCGATAATCCTTCCTTCACAAACTCGCGGTAGGTCACAATCCTCGGGGCAGGCCGTGTTGCCTCGGGATCGCCGCTCGCTGGTCGCGGATCGCTGGTTCCGCCTGTACTGGGCGCCTCTGCGGGCACCGCGGTATGCCAATACACCGCGCTGGGATGATGAAATCCCCAATCAATCGAGATCCACCGGGGCCACCACCATTGCATTGCCATCTCGTCCGCCCGGGCCGTGTGCCGCCCCACTTCAAACAAATCGAAATACTGTCCAGCGAGCACGTCCCAGGTCCCCTCGAGAAAGGCCTTTCGTAAGCGCGTGGGCAAGGCATCCAAAGTCTTCAAATAATTATGATCGTTCGCATAAATCGGATTGTCGGCAATCCGCGCGGGAATGAACGAGTAATCCGCGGGATCGTACTGCTCCGGCCGGTCGTAGCCCGGTGGCGGCACTTTATCCACCCACAGCGCCTTGACCCAGGCATGCCCAATATTTCCGGGATTCGTTGCCCCCGCCATGCATGGAAATGTTTCCTTGCCCTTGTTCTCGCCGTCGGTGTATTGCTTCACGGCGCAGCGATTCCGCGAAGTCAGGAATTGCCACTGCTTCAAGGTAAAGTGCGTCAACTCGTCAATCCCGATAAACAAAAACTCCGCACCCTGATACTGGTAAACGTCGTTCTCGTTGCGGCAATAGCTAAACCGCGTGGTCGACCCATTCGTCCACGTCACCACATGCTTGGCTTCGTTGTAATCCCGGTACAAAGCGCGCGGCACATCTCGACGGAACTGCGCCAGCAGCGAACTTTCCAGCTCCGGATACGTGCGCCGCAACAGCAGAGTGTCGCAGCCCGCCACATTCAGAGCCTGCCCGATGGTTTCCCACAGCAGCGCCTTGGTCTTTCCTGGCCCCGCTGCTCCCCCGAATAAACGGTACTTTGCCTTCGACTGATGAAACTCCTTTTGGCGTGGAAAAGCGTCGTATATCTTCGAGAGCCGCGTGCGTGCTTCGACGCTGTCACGAGTCGCCAGTGGCATGACTTCCTCCAGCCGTGCCACTGGCGCGCTCACCCGTGTTATGCTCCGCGCAGCTTTTTTCCTACGAAAAACGCGGCAATCCCGCCGATCAAGGCGGCTGCCGCCGGCCAGTGGTGCATGCTCAGCACTACGCCGAGCACCACTGCTCCGACTCCCGCAATCTGTGCGACTTCTCCCGCAAACACCACTTTCGGACTCGCCATGCCTTCCTCCCTTTTCCGCAGTCGGCAGCTCTCCGCTGCTTAATCTCGAATCGCCGTCGGCAAATCATTGATGAACGTGTGCACTCTCTCCGTTCGGCCGCGGCTTTTCTTCCCGTACGCGATCTCCATCAATTGTTGGAATATCTTTTGCTTGATCGCTTCGTTCCCGCCTTCCTTCGTCAGGATGCCCGCGGCCACGTCCACAAATTGCGCTTCCTCGTTCACCTGCCGCACGAACTCGAAACCGTCGAGCGGCAGGTCGCGTTTTACCTTGGTGTGTGGTTGTAGAGCGCTCGGGGCCTCTGACCCACCGGTCGTAGCCGAATCAGCGCACGGTTCCGGGCCCGCGGCGTGTGCTGCGGAGGTATGCGCACTCTCGCCGTCCGTCGGCCCGTCTCCGTCGTCAGACCCAGCACCCGACACGGGCGCTGTTCCTTGCGCCCGGCGCAGAAGCCCCTGCGCTCTCCCGCGTCGTGAAGATCCGCCTTCCACGACGATCTCTCCAAACAGCGGACCATGTTTGGAAAGGATCCCGAAAGTAGAAACGCCCACTCTTAGTCGTTTTGCCATTACTTCCTCCGCGGCCGCGCCAACGCGCACGGCTGCTCTCCGCACAAATGCTCCATGGCTTGCACCGGCTCTGCGTAGGTCAATGCCCCTAACATGGCCCCAAAGATCGCGTCGCCATGGCGCCGGCAGAAGGCAGATCCTGGTTGAGCCTTGCGCACACAGGGGATCCAAGCCCGTCGCTGACCCGCGATGGGATAAAATGCTCGGCACTTTTTCATTTGGAGTACGGTGGCTGGCCACCGCTTTTCACAACGGTAAACGCACTCGACGGACTGATCCAGATTGCACCACGCTGCCCTCAGCCTGTCTCTGCCTGGGCCGGTCCTGCGCAAAAAGAAAAAGCCCCGGGTCACCTCCGGGGCTCAGATACACTTTTCTACGTCCGCAAGTATATCATATCGTCAATTGTTGTCAAGAGAATATTTCGGTTTTCCACAAACTTTTTTTCGCCGCCCCGTCACTTCCTAGCTACGTTACTCATGTTTGTCCTTGACTTAAGCACTGCACCACGCGCACACTATTTGAACCCGAACTTCCCTTCCCCCAGAAAGAACGTCCCATGTGCCGCTTTTCCCACCAAATCAGTTTTACCAGCTCCGCCTGGCACGCCTTGATGGAAGACCCCGTCGACCCGCTGGCCCCCATTCGCCAGCCGATTGAAGCCCTCGGCGGCCGTCTGCTGAACGCCTACTTCACCGAAGATTCGTTCGACGTGCTGGCCATCAGCGAATACCCCGACGTGGTCTCCTCCGACGACATTTTCATCGCCTTCTACGCCGGAGGGGCCGTCGCCACCATCCATTCTTCGCCACTGCTCAGCGCTGCCCAGGCCCACGACGCCAAACGACGGTCTGGCGCCCGATCCTACCGCACCATCCCGCGCTCGCAATCCGCCTCTGCGTGAAGAGTTCGACCGCTTTTCACCACCGACCAGCTACTCTCGCCTGCGCACTCCTGCTAAACTTTTATGGTGCCCCATTCGCTCGACAAACCCTCTCTGGCGAACATCCGTCTCCACCCCATCAAAGCGCTTGACCCTGTCTCGGTCTCGCAAGCCCGCGTTTCTCCCTCGGGCGGCCTGGAGTTCGATCGCGCATGGGCGCTGTATTCGGTCGACGGCAAATGGGTGAACGGCAAACGCACCCCCGCCATCCACGCGATTCGTGCTGCTTATTCCCCCGATCTTTCTTCCGTAACCCTCGCGGTGCCGACCGACCGCCGCAAAATTCCCGTGCGCACCTTCGCCTTCCCCGAGGAACACGAGGAGGCTGCCGAATGGTTCAGCGTTTTCTTTGAGCAGCAGATAATCGTGCGCTATTCCGAAGGCGGCTTCCCCGATGATCCGATCGCCAACGGCCCCACTATCGCCTCCACCGCATCGCTGCAAGCCGTCGCCGATTGGTTTACGTTGAGGAACACGGAGGCGATGGAAGAGTTCGCACTGCAAGATTCCGAGTTTGTTCCCCGCCCCGCCGGGCTCGCTCCGGGCCCCGACTCTCCTGGCTTGGCGCTAGACAATGTCCGCCGGCGTTTCCGCACATCTCTGGAAATCGATGGTGTGCCCGCCTTCTGGGAAGACCAACTCTTCGGGGAAAACGAACGAAGCGTCGTGCGGTTCACCATCGGCGAAGTTCATTTGGAAGGGAGCAATCCCTGTGCGCGCTGCCCCGTTCCTCCGCGCGATCCTTGCACTGGCCAATTGATTCCCACATTTCAAAAGCATTTCACGCAGCAACGCGAAGCCACGCTGCCGCCCTGGTCGCCCCGCTCGCGCTTCGACCATTTCTATCGTTTCTCCACGAACACGCGGGTAGCCTCCAGCCAACAAGGCAAAATGCTGCGTCTCCACGACCCGCTCACGCTTCTCTAGTCGTGTGTCTGGCCCGGCTGCTGACAGTTTCGGCGAGAACTAACCGACACGCCCTCGGCGGCCAAAAACCGCCCCGGAAAAACTTGGGCGCAGCGGGCCGATCGCGCATACGCAAGACGCGGGGATCGAAGAGAGATCCCTCAGTGCGTTCGGGATGACACCTTGTTTTTGCGAGGGGCGGGCAAAAACGGTTCGTCGTTTTCCGTGGTTCGTTTTTGGCTTCCGAGAAGGCAGACCCAAGACCCACCCTCAAAAGACGAGGGTGGGGCACCCAGCCCGTCTCAACTCCACAACGAAAAATCAAAGACGTTGTCATCCTGAGGAGCGCACTTGCGAGGGCCCGCTGCGTTTTCTCCATCGGAACTCAGCATGCAGCGTCCATTCGGCACTATTCCTCGCGTCTTGCCTCCCCCCTGGTGGAACGATCGAAGAATTAAAGAAAAAACGAACGGCCCGCTTCAGAAGGCGAGCCCTACACTCTCCTGCGCGTCTTGAGTCCGAAGCTGAAAACTAACAACTGAAAACTGAAAACTCGCTTCTCTCGCCACTCTTCACCCGCTGCTGCTCTGAAAATACTTTCGCGGGGGAAACATTCCCCGGCGCAACAACTCCTCCCCGCATCTCCGCCGAATCTCCTCCGACCAATTCCCCCAGCCGCGCTCGCTCAATCCTAGAAAATGGCGCGCCTGCGCATACTCCGCCAATCCCAAATAGTACAAACGGAACAGCACCATTCGCGATGCGCTTTCCGGCCCTTTCAGCGCCGCTTCTCCGGCCAGCGCAAAGTCCGCCACCCAATCTTTTAGTTTTGGCCGCAGATCCGGGCGCCACAAATATTTCGAGTCCTGGTGCCAATCCAGCGCTGCCACGCCACGCTTGGTCTCCAGAACCTCTCGCGCTCCGCGATACACTTCCCAACACACATCAAAGGCCATCTCCGCTTTTCCACTCATGCTGATCCTCCGCTCACCACTCGTCACTAGCCACTCGCCACTGCTTTTTTTACCCTTTCACCAAGTACTCCCAGACGCGCTCCCGCGTGTTTGTGCGCAACGCCTCATCTCCCATCCTTCTGCGCTTCACCACCTCGAAGGCGCCGTGCTCTTCCTTCCGCAAATGGCGCAACTGCGCGGAAATGCTCGGCTCCGGGAAATGGGTCTTGCGCGCCAACTCCTCCAGCGTCATCCACGACTCGTACTGCGCCGCCAGTAGCATCACCTGCCGTACTACGTCCAACTGGGTGGGCATCCGCTCCGCCGCCGTCCTGCTCCTCCGCTCTTCGTGCATGTTCGTCCTCCTGGATTACTGCTTGGCAACTCGCAACTGCCTCGCATCGACCGTCCGATTTCCACAGGGCCTCGGCCCCGAGGTCACGCCTCTTCCTCCGCCCCTCCGTCGGGCTGGCGCACCTCCCTTCCGCTAACCTCCTCGTCTTCGGGGTCATCCGGCCCCCAAGCGGTAAAATCGGGATCCTCGTAGTCCCCCGCGCAGCCGCTGCAGGCGTGCACACGGTTTTCCTGCTTTTCCACACTTTTCCACAGGCAATTAACTCCAAAGATACTCGCTTCGTCTATTACTATATGGGTAATATATGGATATTCATCGAATATATCGCTCTGGAGGTTTTTGTGTCCCAGTTCCGTCCCCAAGCCCCGTGGGAGTTTCTCCTGTCCGCCTCGCGCACCACTTTGCAGTCGTATGAGCTCTCGCGGCTGGCGCACGCCGCCAATCTGCGCAAGGAAATTGGCGAGCTGCTCGATCAATACATGGAAGAAAGCACATCCGCGATGCTGGCTCGCTGGCTGATTGAACAGCGCGAACGCTCGGTGCTGTCCGCTACGATTCCGGAAACGCCGGACCTCGCCGCTTCCAGCAACGGTAACGGCAACGGTGCGTCCGATAATGTTTTGGCAGATCAGATCCCTCTGCCTCGTACACCACGCCGGCGCTCCTGACCCGTTGTCAGCGCGGCGTACCGTCTTTTCGTAGGTTGTTCGCTTTTTCGCTCGAACGTTGCTCACCGCCAGCGTTCCCTGAGGTATGCCTTGCGTCCGCCGGCTTTTTCGCGGCATCGGCCTCGAACGTTGCGCAGCTCCCGCAAGCTCGCTCCCCTGCGTCTCGCGCCGCCCTTGTTCCCGGCTGCAATCTCGATGGTCCACCGCTCACCTCGCCACATTACGTCTCGTGATCTGTATATGAATTACGGGACTCAAAGAAAAAGCCGCGTCGCGACGCGGCCTCTCGCAATGCCGTATTCCGAACACACCGTTGGATTTGTGGGGATTAAACTGCGCATCCGAAGCGCTGGCCGCAAAGCCAGCGCTTCGACCGCAGTCTATAGAGTGGCCGAACTTTGGCCCGCGCCGTGCAGCACGGGATTCGCCAAGGGAGCCCGCGAGTTGGGAGCCGCGCACATGCGCAATGCCCGAGAGGGCTATGCGCGGCGTGCCTTGTTGCCTGTTTGTCCCGTGATTCCGTTAACCTGACAGACTCCGGCGAGTCCTCGTGGCCACTGGTCTCGGGTTTCTGGTCTCCGCTTGCGCGGGTTGGCGATTACCGATTTCTTCGCTCTTCAAACAAAAACGGCTCCGATTCCTCGGAGCCGCTGCAATTTCCATTTTCGATTTTGTGCGGTCTACCGCGAGCGAATCTCCGGGCGGCTTTCCGCCATTGACCCCACCGGCGGTGTGCCCTTCAGACTTTCCAACATTTGCTCCTTGCGATACACCAGCGAATTGATGTCGTAGGTCGCTAGTTCAAATCCATGACCGTGGGTGATCGCATCCGTGGGGCAGGCCTCGACGCAATAGCCGCAGAAGATGCAACGCGAATAATCAATGTTATAGACCTTGGCGTAGCGCTCACCCGCGGAGATGCGCTTCTCCTCCGTGTTCTCTGCCGCTTCAATATAGATGCAGTTCGAAGGACACGCCGCCGCGCACAAAAAGCACCCTACGCATTTCTCCAGGCCCATCTCGTCGCGGTGCAGTACATGAATGCCGCGATAGCGGGGCTGGAAGGTCACCGGCGCGGCGGGATAATTCTCGGTCACCGTCTTCTCAAACATGGTCTTGAAGGTGACGCCGAACCCCTTTACCAGCGCTACGGCGGTTGCCCCAATTTCCGATATCAGTGATCCCATAAGGTTTTCAGTCTAGCAAACCCTCTCGCACATTCCAATTCCGCCCTTATCGTACATTACACAACCCTTTGGAGTGCCTTCCAAAGTTCTCAGTTTCGGAGAAGTGAAACCCAAGGCCCACCCTCACAAACCGAGGGTGGGGCACCCGGCGGGAGGAAAGGCCTCACCCCTAGAAGGGGTGAGCTACAGGGTGGATGGGGGCGCCGTTTGAGGCTGGGATGGGCTAACTCCGGCAACCCAACCGGAATTTTCTTTTCGCTAGCCAGTCGCCACTAACCACTCGCCACTGGCTTACTTCAACGCTTCCACAATCTGCTTCCCATGAAAGCGCCCATTCTCAATGAAAATCTCGCCCGTATGCTTCCCGGCCACGACCACCCCCGCCAGATATATGCCCTTCACATTGCTCTCGAGCGTATGCATGTTGAGCTGTGGTCGACGGCTCTCCGGATCCAACTTCACGCCCAGCGCCTCGATGAATTCGTAATCGGGGTGATAGCCGGTCAAGGCAAACACCTGCTTGGCCGGCACAAACCGCGGCCCGTTTCCGTTCTCCAGCATCACGCCATCGCGCACAATCTCTTTCACTTTCACGTTGAATAGCGCCGCAATCTGCCCGGACTTGATGCGGTTCTCAATATCCGGCCGCACCCAATACTTCAGCGAAGCACCCAGCTCTTTCGCACGCACCAGCATGGTCACGTTCGCGCCATTCCTCCACAAATCCAGCGCCGCTTCCACGGACGAATTTTTCCCGCCAATCACCACGACATCCTGGTGCCAAAATGCGTGCGGCTCCGTGTAGTAGTGATCCACATGGGGCTGGTGCTCTCCCGGCACACCCATCTCGTTCGGCAAATCGTAATAGCCCGTGGCCACCACGACATTCTTCGCCGCATAGCGCTGTTCGCAACCGTTCTCCTGATGCGTCACCACCGTGAAAGCCCCGGCATGCCCGTCCACGCGCAGGACTTTCTCATACAACCGCAACTCCAGTTCGTAATGCTCCGCGCCCTTGCGGTAATACTTCAGCGCCTCGACGCGCGTTGGTTTGTCACCCCCGCACACCATCGGCAGGCCGCCGATCTCCAGCAGTTCGGGAGTGGTGAAGAACACCATATGGATGGGGTAATGAAAAATCGAATTGCATAAGCAGCCCTTGTCAATCACCAGCGGCCGCAGGCCCGCGCGCTTCGCTTCCATGGCGCAGGCCAAGCCGGTCGGTCCTGCTCCCACGCACACTAGGTCATAAGTAGTCATACCAGTTCGATTTCCTCTTCCCTTCTTCGGTTACCACAATCTTTGTTCGACTGCGGCCGCGCTGCGAAAGCTAAAGCTCAACGCAGAGGACGCGGAGGAGCACGGAGGAAAAGGTGCCATGCCGTCTGTCTTCTCAACTGCGTGGCGTATTATGCGTTGCCCACTTCCAACATTCCCTCCAATTCCTCCCGAAACGCCTCCAGCTGGCGCAGCCTCTCCTCCGTCGCGGCCACTTCGCTCTTCTTCCAGACAAAAACATCGCCGCCCGGCTTCTTCAAGCGCACACTCAAATTTCCATCCACAATCAGTGTGACCGGCGCCATTAACCGCAATCCGCCATTTTCCACGGGCGTCAACAACGCCGCGCATTCCCCACGATGCACACACAACACACTCTCATACGGAGGTATCGCAATGGGCCGAAACCCCGCCGCAAACAATCGTTTCAATACATCCGCCTGCGCCGGCGTAAACTCCATGCTCGAAATTATACACGCGGCACTGTCCACTTCCCGATTCGCGATCACTTCACGTCTCGTGCTGTTCTGGAGTTAGCGGTTACTTTGAACCTTTTTGCGGAAAGGGCTTACCGCAGAGGAGGAGAAGAAGAGGCGCAGAGTGCGCGGAGAGGGTGGTGCGGCAGGGTCGCGGCTAAAGAGGTCGCGGAAAAAATCGAAAAGCAATTCCTGGGGGGCTAAAGCCCAGTTGATTGCCAGGCATTTATGTCGGAGCTGAAGTTCCGACCCCGGTGCCAAGCACATTTGTTTTATTTTTTCCGGAGGCTGTTTAAGCGGGGACCTACGAGCCAAAGGGCTTTCTCTGCAAGTTGTGAAGCCTGCCCTACGCGCAACCCAAGAGCACAGGCAGGAGTGCCTGTGCCACGTGCCCACTCAACGCAGAACGGCGCAACTCGATGCCGAGCTGCGCCGTTCCATCCTGACCAAAACTTTACTAGGCGTTAGGCCGCGGTGGAATCCGCGGTGTCACTGCCCTCGCTGCCCTCCAACTGCGCCAAAATATCGCGCAAGGTGCGGATCAATTCATCGCGCGACACATGGCTCTTCTTGAACTGCAGGCGAAACTTGAAAGTCTCATTCTCGGGCTCGTAATGAAAAATAAAGGGCTGGGGCCGCTGCGGACCGCCCTTCTCGTCGGCGCGTTCCTTTCGGGCTTCGTCGCGCGTCAATCCCCCCTGCAAAATCCGCGCGAACATTTCCAGCATTTTCTTGTCGGTTTGCTGCTTGGCGATCTGGAGAAGCAACGACTTGGCCACGATGCCGTGCTCGATGCACTTTTTCCGGATGGCGTCGGGAATATTCCGCAGCATCAGCGTCTCGCTCACCGAACTCCGCGATTTCCCGAGCTTTTTCGCGACATCTTCGTGCGTGTAATCAAACTGCTCGGCCAACCGCTGCAACCCATCCGCCTCTTCAAACGGGGTCAAATCCTTGCGCTGAATATTTTCGATCAGCGCGATTTCCAGGGTCTCCGCATCGTCCGCCATCTTCTCGATCGCTGGGACTTCTCGCAATCCCGCCGCGCGCGCGGCGTGATACCGGCGTTCGCCGGAGATGATGTAGTAGCAGTCTTCCCGGGGCATAAAGCGAACCAGCAAGGGCTCCAGCACACCTTTTTCGCGAATTGATTCGGTCAACTCGCGCAAATCGCCCAGCGCCTTGCGGGGCTGCTCCGGGTTAGGGCGGATCTGCTCCACAGGGATCATACGGCCGACGGCCGCGCCGCTATAACTTGTCAACGATTCTACGTAGTGCGCGTCATGCCGCATCTTCAGCGTGACGGGCAATCCCGTTCTCTTCAACACGTTGTACGACCTCCCCAGCTAGCTTTTTGTATTCCTGCGCGCCCGTCGACTTCGGCGCAAACGTGAGAACCGTTTCTTTGTACGCCGGGCTTTCCTCGAGCCGAACGTTCTTACTGATTTTCGTCTTGAACAAAGTCTCGCCGAACACGCTTCGAATCTGTCCGTGCGTGTCGCGCGAGATGTTCGTTCGTTTGTCGAACAGAGTGATCAGCACGCCCAACATTTTCAGCTGGGGGTTGGGGCGCATTCGAATCCGTTCGTAGGTTTCCAACAGATCGTCCGTTCCTTCAATAGCAAAATAAGCCGCCTGAATCGGCACAATCAGATGCGTCGAAGCAACGAGCGCATTCACGGTTAAAATTCCCAGGGAAGGAGGAGTATCGAGAACAACGTAATCGTAATCCTTCAAAATCGGCGCGAGCGCATCTTTCAGCCGGTACGGCGCGTCGAATTGTCCAGCTAATACCTGTTCGAGCTTTGCCAGCGCCAGCCGTCCCGGACCGAGGAACAGATTCGCGTCCTTAGTCGGTTTGATAACGTTAACCATCGGCGCGCGATTCTCGCTCAGCACGTCGAACATCGATGCAGGTATCTCGCCAGAGTTGTAAAACGCGATGGTGGAGTTCGCTTGCGGGTCCAGATCAATGAGAAGCGTGCGCTTGCCTCGTTCGGCAATTGCAGCGGAGAGGTTGATTGCCGTGGTAGTTTTGCCGACGCCGCCTTTTTGATTCGCAATCGTGATGATGGCAGTCATGGCCTTCTGCCTACCTCCGTGCGATCAAATTTACTCTGCCGCGTTCCGGCAACCGAGTTCCTATATATAGGTGCCTCCCGTCCAA
>DATKPS010000118.1:0-14108 GCA_035524015.1 Candidatus Sulfotelmatobacter sp. | reverse complement strand
GCCCAACGCGAACAGACCAAGCGCACCCGCGAAAAATTGCGCGCCCAGTTGCGCGAAGGCAAACTCGATCAGCGCATCGTCGACCTCGAGGTCCGCGAACGCTCCATGCCCTCCTTCGAAATCATTTCCAATCAGGGCATCGAGGAGATGGATGTCAATCTCAAGGACATGCTCAGCAATCTCACCGGCATCTTCGGCCAGCAGAAAAAAAAGCGCAAAATGTCCGTCTCCGACGCCTTCGAATACCTCATCCAGGAAGAAGAAAATAAACTCCTCGACATGGACCAGGTCACTCGTGTTGCCGTCGAGCGCGCCGAACAAATGGGCATTATCTTCGTCGACGAAATCGACAAGGTCGCCGGCCGCGAGTCCGGTCACGGCCCCGATGTTTCCCGCGAAGGCGTCCAGCGCGACATTCTCCCCATCATCGAAGGCACCACCGTCAACACCCGCTACGGTATGATTCGCACCGACCACATCCTCTTCATCGCTGCCGGAGCTTTTCACGTTACCAAGCCTTCCGACCTCATCCCGGAACTCCAGGGCCGTCTCCCCATTCGCGTCGAAATGCAATCTCTCAAGGAAGAAGATTTCGTGCGCATTCTCACCGAACCCAAGAACGCCCTCATCAAGCAATACATCGCTCTTCTCGACACCGAGGGCGTCAAGCTCAACTTCACCGAAGACGCCATTCAATCCATTGCTCGCTTCGCCACCAGCGTCAACGAGCAAACGGAAAATATCGGCGCCCGCCGCCTCCACACCATTCTCGAAAAAGTTCTCGACGAACTTTCCTTTGAAGCTCCCGATCTCAAGAAGAAAACCGTCAAAGTCGATTCGGCCTACGTCAACAAGCAGCTCGCTGAAATCGTCAAGAACCAGGATCTCAGCCGGTACATCCTCTAATCGCGCGAACGATTATGAATTCCCGAAACGTGGCGCAACCCAGACCGCCTCTCCCTCCTAACTTGCTTCTCGCGCTTTCCGCTTTTCTCCTTTTTTCTCTCTTCGCCATCGGCTGCGCCGCTCCCGGCGATCCCACTCCTCCCTCTCCTCCAATCCCCAATCAAGTCACCGACCTCAAAGCCCATCAACTCGGTGACGCCGTCCTCCTCACCTTCACCTTGCCCACCAAAAGCACTTTGGGCGATCGTCTCACCACCACCCCCACTCTCGAAGTCTGGCGCGGCAGCTTGCTCCCCGACGGCACCCCCAATCCACATTCTTTCCATCTCGTCGACACCGTCCCAGGTCCCATCCTTTCCACCTACCTGCAGGAAGGCCAGGTTTCCTATCCCGCTCCGCTGCAGCCTGAGGAGCTTCGCAATACCGCCGGACAAACCGCCCTCTATCGCGTCCGCACCCGTGTCAGTGAACGCAAATCCTCCCAGAATTCCAACGACGCCACCGTTGACCTCTACCCCGTTCCCCAGGACATCTCCAATCTCGACGCCTCCGTCTCCGAAAAGGCCATCAAGCTCACCTGGACCCCTCCCGACGCCACCTCGGCTGGCGCGGCTCTTCCTCCCATTCAGAGCTACCACGTCTATCGCGGTGAACTCGATCCCGCGTCCGCCCCCGCCGCCGAAAAGGATCTGCACTCCGCCAAATGGACGCTTCCCCTGCTCCGAATCAGCACTACCGATAAGCCTGAGTACCAGGACTCTACCTTCGACTTCGGCAAAACCTACGTCTACGTCGTTCGCACCGTCATTAGCGAAGGCGGTTCCCAGCTTGAATCTGGCGATTCCCATCCCAAAATCCTCACTCCAAAGGACATCTACCCGCCCGCTGCACCGCAAGACCTCGTTGCCGCTGTCCTCCCCGGGCCTACTCCCGGCTCGTCCGTCGTCGACCTTTCTTGGGCCATAAATCTTGAAACCGACCTGGCCGGTTATCGCGTCTATCGCAGTGAGACCGAAAACCAGCGCGGCCAACTGCTCACGCCGGATCTTCTCCCGACTTCAGCCTTCCGTGACAGTTCGGTCCAGCCGGCGCACAAGTATTGGTACTCCGTCACGGCCGTCGACCGTGCCGGCAACGAAAGCTCCGCCAGCGCTCCTACGGTCACTGACGTTCCGTAACTTTTCCGCATAGACTGGGTTCAATGTATGGGGGCAAACCTGGTAGATGGGAGTGTCGCCACCCATGCCAGAATTAATTTCGCTTCCCGCTTTTCCTCGGTTCCGCTTCATGCGAGACGTTGCCATACGAACAGGTGTTTATGCCGGTGTTTCCCTTTCCATGGTCTTCGCCGCCTGGATTCTGATCGCCAATCGCGTTCCGTTCCTCGACCCAATCGCCATGGAGCGCAATATCATCGCCAGCGCTCTTCTCGCGGTCCTCGCTTGTATCCCTCTCTTTCGCTTTTATCGCTCTCCCGCCCATCTTCTCGTCTCCGGCCTGCTCGCCTGGACTCTGCTCACCTTCACCTACCGCGTCTTCTGCTTCAAATTCGTATTGCTCGAGGAATACTATTCCGCCTTCCACGTCTTCGTCCTCGGCGCCGTCTCTTATTTGATCTTCGCCACCATCTCCTGGATTGGTACGATCATCTGGAGAGTCCACGCAACCGACAGCTCTCACACCCACCACTAACCGCTGCCTCGTCGCTGCGTTCTCGTTTTTCGCCAGGGCACGGCTTTTCAGCTTGCGGAAAACCGTGCTTGGCACCGGCGGTCGGGGCTTTAGCTCCGACATTACGATGACGAAACAAAATGAACCTGTAGCGGCGGGGGGTCTTTAGACCCTCGCCTTTCTCCTTCCGCCGCGGCCAGCTGACCGCACGCAAGCTTTACAGCCCGCCCCAAAAACCACAAGATTGTCATTCCGAGGGCGGTGTTTGCCCGAGGAACCTGCTTTTTCTTGGTCTCCCGGTAAGGGCACGGTTTCAGTTCACCCTGAGGAACCGAAGGGCCATGCCGTACCTGGGGCCGAATCAGTGGGGCTTTACAGGTTGCAGAAAAACTGTGCTTTTAGGAGGCGGGGGCTTTCAGCCCCGGCGTAGGTCGCTCAGAATGAGTTGGGCTTTAGCCCCTGCCCCTGAAGGACTGACTCTGAATCTTCCACCCTTATTCATGAGACAAGCCCTACAGCCAGCGAGACAACAGCGTGCCCGGCTGGATAATGGTCGCATCCCGTTCCGGACCTGTGGAGATCATGCCGATTTCCAGTTGCAGAAAATCCGAGACAAACCGCAAATAGTCGATGGCGTTCTTCGGTAACTGGCTGGCTTCCTTCGCTCCGTAGGTGTTGTCGCACCAACCCGGAAGCGTTTTATAAATCGGCGTAACGCGCTCGTACTCCTCGGCGGAGGCAGGCATCTCGTGAACAGGCGAACCCTTGTAGCTATAGCCGGTGCAGACGCGGATTTCGCGCTGCGTGTCGAACACATCCAGCTTGGTGACCACCAGCGAATCGATGCCGTTAATCATCTTCGCGTAGCGCAATTCGGCGAGATCGAGCCAACCGCAGCGACGTGGGCGGCCGGTAACCGCGCCGAATTCTTTACCTCGTTCACGCACTTCCTTGGCTTCCAAGTCCGGCATTTCCGTGGGAAAGGGGCCTCCGCCAACGCGCGTGGTGTAGGCCTTCGTGATACCCAGAACATGGCGGATTTTCGTGGGAGGAACGCCGGCACCTGTTGCCGCGCCGCCCGAGGTGGCGCTCGAGGAGGTGACGAAGGGGTAAGTGCCATGGTCAATGTCGAGCATGGTGCCTTGCGCGCCTTCGAACAGCACGGACTTGCCTTCGTCGAGCGCATGGTTCACGAGTTCCGCGGTATCGCAGATATACGATTTGATTTTCTCGGCCAGCGCCAGAGTCGCTTCTACCTCCGGCGCGAAATCGATGTTTGCACCGTACGCGCCCCGAGCAATCCGATTTTTTTCCGCCACCACCCGCGCGGCTTTTTCGTGGAAAAGCTCGGGATCAAGCAGGTCAGCAACGCGCAGGCCACGGCGGGCCATTTTGTCCTCATAAGCAGGACCGATGCCACGCGAAGTAGTGCCGATCTTGTTGGCGCCACGTGCCGCTTCCGCGGCCATGTCCAGTTCGCGGTGATACGGGAAAATCAAGTGCGCCCGATTGCTGACGTGCAGCCGGCCTTTTACGTCCACGCCCCCCTTGGCAAGCGTTTCGATTTCCGCAACCAGCGCCGCGGGATCGATGACCACCCCGGGGCCGATGACTGCATGTTGCCTCGGGCGCAGAATCCCGCAGGGGATGAGTTGGAGAACATGGCGATCTTTGCCAATGATTACGGTGTGACCAGCATTGTGACCACCAGCGACGCGCACGATGTAATCAAAGGACCCGGCAAGGTAGTCGACGACTTTGCCTTTCCCTTCGTCGCCCCATTGCGCGCCTATCACCACGACCGATTTCATGCCGAGCATCTCCTGGCTCAAGACCGAGACGGTGGAATCCGTGGCAGCGAGAAGCCACCGCATAGAAGTCTATGGAGCAAATTGCGAGTGAAACACCAATTTAAAATCGTACGATGGGCGTGTGGGGAACGCAAGAAGTCTCGCACGTCTTCGCCAGCCAACCAACCCGCGAATTCGACGTTAGCGGTTGCGTAGCGTGTTTTAGGTGCATGGTTGCTATTCCGGCTGGGGTCCGCTAGCGTCAGAAAGGAAAGGGAGAGGGACTTGGCGAATCCAATCATTACGTTGACCACTGATTATGGAACCGATGACCACCTGGTAGGAGTGCTCAAGGGCGTCATCCTGAAGATCAATCCGGACGCGCAGATTATCGACATTACCCATGCGGTCGCCGCTTACGACTTGTTGGACGGGGCGCTGCAGATCGCCTCGGCCTACGCCTATTTTCCGCCCCGGACCATTCATGTGATCATTGTCGATCCGGGGGTGGGCACGGAGCGCCGTCCGATTTTAGTCAGCGGCCAGAATCAGTATTTTGTGGCGCCGGACAATGGCGTGCTTTCCGCCGTATACGACCGCGAACAGAATTTCACCGTGCGGCATCTGACCAGCGAGCATTATTTCAATTTGCCGGTCAGCAAGACGTTTCATGGACGGGACGTGTTTGCTCCCGTGGCAGCCTGGCTTTCCAAACATTGGCAACCCGCCAGCATGGGTGAAGTGATCGAAGACTTTAAGCGCTTCGCCATGCCCAAGCCGAAGGAAGCGAATGGATCGTGGAAGGGCGTGGTGCTCAAGGTGGACAGTTTTGGAAACTTGATCACCAACTTCCGGGCAGAGGATTTGTCCCCGGAATCGCTGGAGAAGGGCCAGATTCAATTACATGTGGGCAATCACAACGTGACCCGCATGGTACACATGTTTGCCAGCGGCAATGCCGGCGAACCGGTCGCCTACATGGGCTCGAGCGGATATTTGGAAGTTGCGGTAAATAAGGGAAACGCCGCAAAGCAGCTAGGCATCGGCCGCGGGACGCCTGTGGTGCTGGACAAGCGATAGAGCCACTTCACTTCGCACGGAGTGCGTTCCGCGAAAGCAGTGCGCTTCAAGATGGACCAGGGTACCGAAAAATGGCAGTGACGGAATTGCCCAACCTCACCGGCAAACGCGACTCCACCGACTGGCACCGCTCCTTCACCGCCTACACAGACCGTCACGTCCTGCAGGTCCTCGCTCTCAACTTCGCCAGCGGCCTGCCCTTGCTGCTCACCTATTCCACCCTTTCCGCATGGCTTGCCACTGCCGGTGTGCGCCGCGCGGCCATCGGCACTTTCGCTCTGGTCGGCACGCCCTACGCCTTTAAGTTCCTGTGGTCGCCGCTGGTCGATCGTTTGCCGCCGCCGCTGCCGTTGGGGCGCAGGCGCGGGTGGGGGATCACCATCCAGATCCTCTTGATCGGAGCGCTCCTCGCCCTCGGATCGTGCAATCCTGCGCACAATTTGGCTCGCATGGCCGTCCTGTCCGTTTTGGTGGCCTTTCTATCCGCCAGTCAAGACATCGTCATTGATGCCTGGCGCGTGGAGATTCTGGACCCGACCCTGCAAGGTCCCGGTGCAGGCATGGTGCAAACAGGTTATCGCATTGCCATGCTGGTTTCTGGAGCGGGTGCGCTGATCATCGCCGCGCGCGCTGGATGGTTCGCGGCCTACGCCACCATGGCGGCTCTTCTCGGCGTGGGCATGCTGGTTTTCCTGTTTGGCCCGGAGCCGAAGGTGCCGGCGGAAGCCACGCATACCGCAGCCAGAGGATGGGGGGGATTTCGACAATCGCTGGCTACTGCTGTGATCGGTCCCTTCCGAGATTTCATGCAGCGGCCACTGTGGATTCTCGTGCTCCTCTTCATTGTCGGTTACAAGTTGGGAGAAGGCCTCGCGGCAGTGATGTCAACGCCGTTGTATATCTCGCTCGGGTTCTCGCTTCCGGAAATCGCCGCCGTCTCCAAACTGGTCGGCTTCTTTGCCACCGTTATCGGCGCACTCCTCGGCGGGGTGGTCACTGCGCGCTTTGGTTGGCGCCGCTCCCTTTTGCTTTGCGGGGTGCTCCAGTCCTTCGGCAATCTTTTCTACGTACTGCAGGCGGTCGGTGGCCATCGGCTAGGCTACCTCGCGCTGTGTGTCATTGCCGAAAACGTAACCGGCGCAATGGCCGGCACCGCTTTGGTCAGCTACCTCTCCAGCCTGTGTTCACCCGCCTTTACCGCTACGCAGTACGCGCTGCTTTCTTCGCTGGCCATGGTCGGTCGCACCGTCGTGGGCTCCTCAAGCGGCGTGCTGTCCGAGAAGCTTGGCTGGGTCCGTTTCTTTCTGCTGACCACGGTCGTGACCGCGCCTGCCCTCCTGCTGCTCCTTTGGCTCAGGCCGCCCGACGAACTCCGCAATGGCCAACCCGACCTCGCCGTCCAATCCGCTGCAAACCCAACCAGCTAGCCTAGCCCTGTACCTAAACTGAAAAATCAACCCATTTTCCCGCCGGGTTTTGTCTTGGCGGCAGACACCACTGCCCCCGCGGCGGCCGATTCGTGCGAAGACGTCGGCTCGGCGGCCCGAACGAGCTGAATCTTCACGCGGGCCACCCGCCGGCCATCCATCTCCACCACCGTGAATCGGTAATTCCCAAACTCAAAGCTTTCGCCGCCCCGCGGGATGAACCCCAGCTGATCCATCACGAACCCGCCAACCGTGGCGTAGGCCGGGTCTTCCGGAAGGACGATATTGTACTGGTTATCCAGATCGCGGACATTCAGCGCGCCGTCAAAAATAACCGCACCGTCGGCCAGCGTCACAGGTTTTTCCACCACATCGAATTCATCGTGAATTTCGCCAACCAGCTGTTCCAGCAAGTCTTCCAGCGTCACCAAACCGAGAATGCTGCCGAACTCGTCGACCACCATCGCCATGCCAATGTGCCGGCCGCGCAGTTCCACCAAAAGCTCACTGGCCGGCTTGGTTTCCGGAACGATCAGAATCTCCCGAAGAACACGGCGGAGATCGAAAGGAGGTGGAGGCGTCAGTTTCTCCTCCAGCCGGCGCTCGCGATCGAGGAGCACCCACATCATGTCTTTGATGTGCACAAAACCCAGAACATGGTCGATGGAATCGCGGTAAACCGGAATGCGCGACCGCTGTGTGGTGGCGAACATGCGCAGAACTTCGTCCAGTGAGGCTTCGACCGGCAGGGTGTGCATGTCCGGGCGGGAAACCATAATTTCACGGACCTGCAGCTGTCCCAGTTCGATAGCGCTCAGAATGAACTTCTCTTCTCCAACTCCCAGCAAGCCGCGTTCGCGGGCCTGCTGGATTTGAATCTGCAATTCCTCGGTGGAGTGCGCGACGCCATGACCCGACGGCGCCAGAACGCCCATGGCCTTCACGATCACGCTGGAGGCGCCATCCAACAGATCGATAGCCCAGCGAAACGTGTTTAAGAACCATTGAAATGGCCGGGCCACCATCAGCGCCACGCGCTCGGCCCGCGCGAGGCTGATACTTTTGGGCACCAGTTCCCCGAGCACCACGTGAATAGCACTCAGGAAGACGAACGAAACTCCCAGAGCAAAGGCGTGGACCAGCAGCAGCGTGCGGGCGCTGCCCTGCGCCGGCATCACGCTTTGCACCATCGCTGCCACCGTAAGTTCGCCCAGGGCCCCGATGGCCAAACTGGTGAGCGTGATGCCCAATTGCACCCCGGAAACCACCCGGTGCAAGTCACCCAGAAGTTGTTCCACGATTTTCGCTTGCGCATTGCCCCGGGCGACCAGCTGGCGCACCCGGGAAAGCCGGACGGCCACCAGCGAGAACTCAACGGCGGCGAAGAAGCCATTGAGCGCCACCAGCATGGAGACTCCGATGAGGCGCAACAGAAACATGCAGAGACGGCCCCCAGCGAAATTGTAGCAGCACCGCACCAAGCGCGTTCGCGAACGCACAGGATTGGTGCGAGACCAGCATCGGCGCCATGTAGACCCTGTTCGGGCAATATGCATTTCCCGTCAGGGCACGGTTTCCGCCGTGCCCTATAAATAGCCCAGAATCGGTGCGGCTTCAGCCGCTGAGGTCTTCTTTGCTAGTTCTCACACCCTGTGCCGGGGGGCAGGTTGCACGGCTAACCAGCCTCCACTAGACTGGAAATTCCCAATGGAGCGAGCTTCCTAGTGCGGACAATACTCCGGCTATTGCTGTGGATCGCTGCAATCCTGGTGGTCATCGTGGCCACAGCCATCTGGTGGTTTGTCTACCGTCCCTTGCCGAAATTGGATGGCAGTCTGGTGCTACCCGGGCTGCACAGCGACGTGTTCGTCGACCGCGACAATTGGGGGGTGCCCCATATTCGCGCGGGCTCTCTGCAAGATCTCGCCGAGGCGCAGGGCTTCGTGATGGCCCAGGACCGCCTGTGGCAAATGGACCTGCTGCGGCGGGCCGCACGGGGGCAACTCTCCGAGGTTCTCGGGCCGGCAACCTTGAAAATCGACGAAGACTTTCGCGTATTAAATTTCAGCCGCGCCGCGGCCCGCGACTATGCCATGACGGCCCCAGAAGTGCGCGGTGTGATGGACGCCTATGCCAAGGGCGTGAATCTTTACATCCAGCAGCATAGCGACCGCCTGCCCATCGAATTCACTTTGCTCCACTACAAACCGCAGCCCTGGCAGCCCAGTGATTCCTTGGTGATCGCTTGTTATATGTACCGGACGCTGACCGACACGCGCGCAGAAGAAATGGGGCGCGCCCTCGTCACGGCCAAGGTAGGCCCCGAACTGGCCAAGGACCTGTACAGCCCCGGTGCCTCGATGGACCACTTTGTCGTCGGAGATCCCAATGCGTCCAAGGATCCCCGCGCGCGCGACAGAAATGATGACGATCCGGACGATGACGAGATGGACCCCGAAGATGTTTTGAAGGCCAGCCGGGATTACCCTGCCGCGCCAACCGTGGCCAACGCGCCAGACCTGACTACGCTGATGGGTCAGCAAGTGCGCAATTGGCTGAAAGAGTCCCAGCACGACATTCGGCAATCCCTGGGCAGTAACAACTGGGTAGTGAGTGGAGAGCATACGGCGAGCGGCAAGCCATTGCTGGCGAATGATATGCACCTGGAGCTGAACTTGCCGCCGATTTGGTATGAGGTCCACCTGACGGCTCCGGGCTGGAATGTCAAAGGCTTTGCTCTGCCGGGAGCGCCCCTCGTCGTAGCCGGACACAACGACCGGATTGCCTGGGGATTTACGAATAACGGCGCGGACGTGTTGGACCTGTACATCGAGACCTTCAATCCCGACAACCCCGACGAATACAAAGTGAACGGGGAGTGGAAGAAGGCCGACGTTTACGACGAAGTGATCAAGGTCAAGGGCCAGCCGGACCAACACATGCGTCTGGTCGTAACCCGGCATGGCCCGGTGGTGCACCAGGAAGGAAATACTGGCTACGCGATGCGCTGGACGGTTCTGGAGCCGGGCGCGCTTTGCAATTTTTATAACTGGCTTGGAAAGGCGCAGAACTGGGGCGAATTCCGGGAAATCATGAAAGGGATTTGGGGTCCCGGGCAAAATGTTGTGTACGCGGACGTCGACGGGAATATCGGCTACATCTTGGGAGCTCGCGTGCCCGTGCGAAAGAACGGTCACGGAGAGGTGCCCGAGCCCGGCGATACCGATGATTACGAATGGACCGGGTACATCCCGTTTGATCAATTGCCGCAGGTATTCAATCCCCCGAGCGGGTTGATCGTGACAGCCAATGCTCGCGTGACCGGACCAAGTTACAAACCGTACATCACCGACCATTGGGAAGAGCCCTATCGCACCGCGCGAATCTATGACTTGCTTCACGACAAACGGGATTTGCGGCCAGAGGACATGCTCAAGATCCAAACGGATATTTACAGCTACCCGCACGTCTTTATCGCCGAACAGTTGGCGGCTGCCGCGAAAGTGGCGCCGCCGCAGGATGAGCGAGCACGCAAGCTGATTGCCGAAGCAAAGAATTGGAATGGCATGGCCGAAGCGAACTCGCCGGTGGTATCGTTCCTGGATGCAACCTTATTCCAGACTCTTCGCCTGATCCTGCAGCCGCAGCTGGGAAATACCATCGACGATTACCATTGGCGCCGCGTGGCATTCTTGCAGCGAATTCTGACCGAACGGCCCGCACGATGGTTGCCACCCGACTGCAAGAACTACGACGAATTGCTCAGCAAGGCCGCGGATCAGGCGGTACAACATTTGCAACAAGAAACCCACGATAAGGATCCCGACGATTGGGCTTGGAAAAAGTTCAATTATCTGGACATGCTCCACCCACTCGGCCGCGAAGGCATTCTGAAATTCTTGCTTAGCATTACCAACCAGCCGCAATCCGGAACGGAATGGAGTCCGCGGGCCGCCAGCCGCCACCATGGCCCTTCGGAAAGGTTCGTCGCAAATCTCGCGGACTGGGATCAATCCATCATGTTGATTACCGGCGGTGAGTCCGGTCAAACCGGCAGTGAACATTACCGCGATCAGTTCCCGTTCTGGTTCAACGGCAAAGCCATTTACGCGCCGTTTAGCGATGCCGCGGAAGCAAAGATGAAACGCCACACCCTAACACTAAAGCCAGGCATGTAGCGCCTACCTTCTTTACTCCGATAAGCCCCTGAACGGCGACCCATTCTCCGTTCTCTCCGCGCCTCCTGCGCTCCCCTCTGCGTTAAGGTTTTCTCCCGAAAAAACTCCTGAAAGGATTTGTGCGCCTTCTTGGGCGTGTTTTAGAATGCTGATTAGTGCTTCGCAGCTTTCCAGATTCATATGTGGGCCAAGTGCGTAAGGAGTTCGCGTGAATCAACCTGTACCCAAAAAGCCGGAACCTCCTAAAAAACCGGATTTCGAGCGCTCTCTCGCGCGGCTGGAAGAAGTGGTGCGCCGGTTGGAGAGCCCTCAATTGTCCCTCGATGAGGCCATGAAACTGTTCGAAGAAGGCGTCGGCCTTTCCCACGAATGCCAAAAACAACTGGAGGAAGCCGAAGGCCGCGTGGAAATACTATTGAAGAAGGCCGATGGCAAAATGGCCCCGGAAGTATTCGAACCCGAAGGCGAAAACAAATCTTGAGGCCCGCTACCCACCTCCGCAGGAACCCTAACTCTATCCAATGACACTCCCTCCTTTTTTTGAGCAAGACCGGCTTGCGGTGGATGCGCAATTGGAGCGACTGCTCCCCGCCGACAGTGTGAAACCGCCTTCGATTCACCAGGCCATGCGCTACTCCGTATTCGCCGGTGGAAAACGGATTCGGCCCGTCCTTTGCCTCGAAACAGCGCGCATCTTTGAAGCCGACGCCACCGCCGCACTCTATCCGGGTTGCGCCATCGAGTTTATTCACACCTATTCGCTCATTCATGACGATCTTCCCGCGCTGGACAACGATGATTTGCGCCGTGGAAAACCCACTTCCCACAAAAAGTTTGGCGAGGCTACCGCCATTCTCGCCGGCGACGGGCTGCTTACCTTGGCGTTCGAAACCATTGCCGCCGCGCCGGTTTCGTCAGAACGCCGGGTGGCGATGGTCACCGAAATCGCGTCGGCGGCAGGCACCGTGAATGGTATGGTTGGCGGTCAAGTAGCGGACCTGGAAAGCGAAGGGAAAAAAGCCGCACCGGAAACTTTGGAGTATATTCACCGCTCCAAGACCGCTGCCCTGATACGCGCCGCGGTTACCTCAGGGGCGCTGTGCGCTGGGGCTCCTGCAGAAGATGTGGCGCGCTTGCGCCGTTTTGGCGAAACCATCGGCTGGGCTTTTCAGGTAACCGACGACATCCTCGATGTCGAAGAGTCCTCGGCGGCTCTCGGCAAAACAGCAGGGAAAGACGTGGCCCAACAGAAAGCCACCTATCCGGCCGTGTTTGGCTTGGAGCGCTCCCATGCGATCGCGGAAGAACTATCGGCCAGGGCCATCGCTGAGTTGCAGCTGTATGGGGCGCGGGCAGATAATCTGCGCACGATTGCGGAATACCTGGTCGTGCGCCGTAAGTAGAAAATCCTTCCGATGAGCGGCAAATCCACGCGCAAGAGGCTGGACGTGTTACTGGTGGAACGCGGGCTGGCCGAGTCGCGCCAAAAAGCACAAGCGATGATTCTGGCCGGTGAAATCGAAGTGGATGGGCGCAGAGCGGAAAAAGCCGGCGTCAATGTGGTGGATTCGGCGCACATCGAAGTGCATAGCCGGTTGCAGAAATACGCCAGCCGGGGCGGATTCAAGCTAGAGGGAGCGCTGGAAGATTTTCACGTAAGCGTCGCAGGACGAATTTGCCTGGACGTGGGAGCTTCTACCGGCGGATTCACCGATTGCTTGCTGCAGAACGGCGCAAAGCGCGTCTATGCCCTCGACGTGAACACGGACCAACTGGCGTGGAAGTTGCGCGACGATCCACGAGTGCTGCGCGTCAAGAAAAACGCACGCGAACTGACCGCGGCAGACCTTGCTGAAGAAGTGGAACTGGTGGTCGCCGACGTCTCGTTTATCTCCGTCAAAAAGATCCTTCCAGGTGCTTACGCGCGTGCGGCAAACGCCGCGGACTTTCTGATTCTGATTAAGCCGCAGTTTGAGCTGCAACGCGAAGATGTGGGCAAGGGCGGCATTGTGCGCGACCCCAGATTGCACGAACTGGCTATCCAAAGCGTGCGCGACGCCGCGATCACGCTAGGGTTGACCGCTCTCGGCGTTTTGCCAAGCCGCTTGCCGGGCGCCGAGGGTAATCAGGAGTATTTTCTTCACGCCCGAAAAGCCCCTAAGGTAGAATCCCAGTAATCCATGGCGCCTGCCTGCCACTACCAAACGATCGGCATTATTTCACGGCCTCGACGAGCCATCCTTGCCGAAATCCTGCCGAAATTACTCGTCTGGCTCGAGGAACGTGGCGTCGCCACCTTGCTTGATCCGGAAACCGCGACTGCCATCAATCGCATGGAAGCCGGCAAAACCCGCCACCAAATTGCCCAAGAGGCCGCGTTGCTGCTCGTGCTCGGCGGTGATGGCACCTTATTAGCCGCCGCCCGCGAAGCCGCTCCTCACGGCATTCCCATTTTTCCCGTCAACTTGGGAGGGTTAGGATTCCTCACCAGCTTCACGCTCGAAGAGCTTTACCCGGCGTTGGAGGATGTGCTCGCGGGTTGCGCCCCCATCAGCGAACGCGTCCTGCTTCTGGCGGAGCGCACGCATAACGGATCGTCATTGACGCGTCAGCGCGTGCTGAATGAAGCCGTGGTACACAAAGGCACACTGGCTCGCATGATTGATTTGGAGCTTTACATTGACGGCGGGTTCGTCTGCCGCTACCGCGCGGATGGGTTGATCGTGGCCACGCCCACGGGCTCGACGGCCTACTCCATGTCCGCCGGTGGGCCGATCGTGCATCCCGCCGTGGAGTCGATCCTGGTTACCCCGATCTGCCCGCACACGCTCAACGACCGGCCCATCGTGGTACCGGATGTCTCCGAGATTGAACTGCGCATCGAAGAAAACTCCGATTCCGTGTTTCTGACGCTGGATGGCCAGACCGGCGTCCCGCTGCAAGCCGGCGATCGCGTGAAAATTACCCGCGCTGTGGAACGCCTGAAGCTCATCCATCCACCAACCAAGAGCTATTACGCGATCCTCCGCAGCAAACTAAAGTGGGGCGAAGCCTAA
>DATKPS010000117.1:0-60199 GCA_035524015.1 Candidatus Sulfotelmatobacter sp. | reverse complement strand
ATTGGCCGGGACGGCTGCCTGGCAATGGCTCGGCCACAAAAATCCTCGGCAGTCCCGCGTCTCGCGCTAAAATTTCCTTATGGCTAAGACGGATAGCGTTCCCAGTATCGACGAGTATCTCCGCAAGCGCCTGATGCCCGTGGAAGGGGCGATTCCCCACCTGCCGGGGATCGAGATGTACGGCAATTCCGTGCCCGCCGGTACCGTAGGCGGCGATCTGTTCGAGTACATCAACTTTCAGCAGCGCTACGATATCGATGCGCGCATCCAACGGGCTCTCAAGCTCTCCAAGGATTACCTAGAGCCACTCCCCGCCGGTGTGCCGCCACGCAACTCCGTCGACGATCACGTGCGTTGGCTCGAATCGCGGCCCGACTATCGACCGGAACTGCAATCCCATTATCGCTGGGCGCGTAGTTCCGAGCAGGTGCGCGTCGCCGAAGATCTTCGTGAACTCCACAGCACCGCCGGGGTCTTGATCGTCGATGCGCAAGGCCACGGCATCATTTCCGCCAAGATCGCCTCCACGGTTCACGACACCTTCCACGCCCTGATGCTGGCCGAACTCGATCATCGCGGCAAAACCACTCCGGACATGTTCGAGCGCATAAACCTGCGCTTAGCCTATTCCGTCACCGCGCGCAACGCCCTGGGCCGCAGCCAGAAAGAGTTCGCCCAGGAAATTGCCACAATGCTTTACGGGGAGGTTCGCCCGCACGGCTATTTTCGCTTCGTGAATTTCGGCCATCCCCCGCCGCTGGTCTTCTCCGCGGAATTTCGCAAGTTCATGGACATCGACAAAAGTCACATGGTGCAGTTTTTGCCCCTCGGCCTACAGATTCCCGAGGATCATCCCGACCGCAACCGTTATTTATCCCTGGAACCTCCGGACGGGCACCACGCCAACTCCTCGTCCGAAATATCCGAACTGACGCTCATGAGTCCCGGAGACATTCTTTTTCTGTATTCCGACGGGGTGTACGACGGTTTTGACAAGGAACAACGCCGCCAACTCGAAAACATCGTGCGCGAACACTACCTCCGTCCCGCCAAAGAAATATGCAACGCCCTGCTGCAATACGCGGTGCAGCGAGACGACCGCCTGCGTCAGGCCGCACCCGACTACCCGGTCGACGACAAAACCGTTTTCATCATCAAGCGCAACTAAACCCTCCGCGTTGCTGGCATCGGCGCGCTGCCCCACTTGCTTTCGCTAAGAAATGGCGGGTGAGCCGCGTTTGTGAAGCATTGTCCATGAATCGGCTGCAGTGCGTGACCCACGCGTGACACGCATTTTGCACCGCCATGACAACACCTCTCCTGGCATTACGCACACTCCTTCTGCGTGAATCACCCATCGCAAAGGAGCGAACCACATGATCACCAAATTACTCTGTAAAATTACTGGAATCGCCGCGCTGAGTCTTGCCGTGGCCGCCACCGCCTCCGCTCAATACGGGGGCAGCCCGGGGATGGGCACCGGCACGTCCACGTCCAGCACCGGAAGTTCCACCAACTACGGCTATGGTTCGAACACCGGCAAAGCCGTTGGCATCGGCGTAGGCGTAGCTGCGGCCGCGGTCGCCGCGGTTCTCATCATCCGTCACCACCATAAAACGCAGAATTCCGAAGTGTCCCTAGTGGGCTGCACACAGACGCTGATGAACGGCCTCAGTCTCACCAACGAGAACGACCACCTCACCTACACGCTCCTTTCCGGCAAGGGCGATCTGCAAGCGGGAGAGCGCGTCGAGTTGAAAGGTATTGTTGCCAAAGACCAGGCTGGCAGCCCGACTTTCCGAGTGCGCCAGGTAGTCACCAACTACGGAACCTGCGGCGCCACCTCCGCCGCCAATGCAAACTGACGCGCTGCTCCGCCCCCTGCGAAAAAGAAGGGAACAGAAACGCCGCCGCTGACGTCTACATTACGTGACGGGTAAAACGGGTGTACTCGGAACCGTCGGCGGGGGAGAAATGCTGCAGGGCCTTCGATTTGCCGTTCGCATGCTGCGGAAACAACCGGCGTTCAGCCTGATTGCCATCGTCACCTTGGCGCTCGGCATTGGCGCTACTTCGGCGGTGTTCAGTTTGATCCAAGGGGTGCTGCTGACACCGCCACCATACAAAAACCCGCAGCAACTGATGCTCATTCCCGTGGCACGGACGGACGGCCAGAAGATGGATGACCCGCGTGCCTGGCCGGCTCAACAATGGACGGAATGGCAAAAGGAGACGAAAGCATTTGCGGGAATCGCCGCCTATGAGTGGACGTTCAATTTTCTGGTCCGCGGCGATGGCAGCCAATCGATGCAGGGAATGTTTGTCACGAAAGATTACCTGCCGGTGCTGGGACTAAGAACCATTGCCGGCCGGGGCTTCGAAGAGGCGGACTTTGCCTTGGGACCAACCAGGGCCATTGTCCTCGGATATGAGTTCTGGCAGCGCGCCTTCAATGGCGATCCGCAGATCGTCGGCAAAACCGTGCGCATCAGCCGCTGGGACGTGCCCCCTACGGTCATTGGCGTTATGCAGCCAGGAGTACGTTTCTTGCCGTCGCCGGGTGCGGCGAAAGAACCAAACTACAACGTAAACGCCACCGTGGATTTCTGGGCTCCGGTCGCAGCCAACCCCAAGGCCATGACCGATCCCTACTGGGACGTCGTGGCCCGTGTGCGTCCAGGCATCCCGCTCCGCCAGGCTCAGCAAGAATTGGCCCTGCTGGCGGCGCGGGAGTCGCAAACCGAGCCACAGTTCGAAGGATTCGCACCGCAGTTGCAGCCGTTGGCCGACGAAATGAATCGCGATGGCCGAAGGATTTTGCTGCCGCTCTTGGGCGCGGCGGCGCTGGTGTTGCTGATTGGATGTGGAAACGCAGCGGCGCTCCTGCTGGTTCGCGGACTGCAGCGGCAGCAGGAATACGCAGTGCGCGGCGCACTGGGCATGGGCCGCGTCGCCCTTTTTCGGCAAGTCTTAACGGAGGGCTTGCTGCTGGCGTTGCTAGGAGGGACGTTCGGAGTCGCGCTGGCCTTCGGCGGCGTTAAGCTGCTGAAGCTAATTGCCGGCCAAGCCGTGCCCCGGCTCGATGGCGTCACTGCGGGCTGGACCCTCTTGGGCTGGAGCTTCGGGGCGGCGGTGCTGGCTTCGATTTTCGCCGGGATTCTCCCCGCACTGCGCGCGTTTCGCCTCGATCCCGTCGAGGTGCTGAAGAGTGCCGGGCCAAAAGGCACTACGGGATCCGGTGAACGCCGGCTTTTGCGCGGCGTCACCATAGCGCAGACGGCCTTAACCCTGGCGCTGTTGGTGGGCGCCGGACTGCTAATCCGCACCATGCTGAAAATCGCCGAGGTGCCCTCCGGTTACAGCACCGACCGCATTTTGACCATGAGCGTCACGGAGGTGAACTACTCCAACTGGGACACCTTCCATCGACAAGCCCTCGAGCGCGTGGCCGCCATCCCCGGTGTGCAATACGCTGCCTTTGCCTGGGGAGTGCCGCTCACCGGCAACAATTGGCCTGCGACTTTGGAAATTGAGGGCCAGCCGCCGGCTGTCAAAGAGAGCGACAAAACGGCTCTTCCGCTCCGCGCGGTCACGCCCGACTACTTCCAATTGATGGGCGAGCCGTTGCTTGACGGCAGAGCATTTCGCTCCACCGATGACGACAAATCATCCAAAGTAGCCATCGTTAACCAGGCTTTTGCCAGTCGGTTCTTCCCGCATCAGTCTCCGGTCGGGCGCGAGTTCTGGCTAGACGGCCGCGATAAACCGGGCATCGAAATTGTCGGCGAGATTGCCAACGGCCGAACTGACGATTTGACGCAAGCGGCGTCTCCGGAAATCTACCTGCCGCTGTGGCAGGCGCATGCGTTTTCGAAGCACTTGGTGGTGCGCACGGCGGCAGACCCACGGGCGGTGATGCTCGCGGTGGAACGCGAAATCCACAAGGTGGATCCCACCGCGGCCATTGAAAATGTGAAAACCCTCGAGCAGATTCGCGACGAATCCCTGGCCTCGCGTAGCTTCGCCATGCAACTGCTGGTTGGCTTCGCGGTGGTCGGCAGCGTCTTGACCCTGGTGGGAATTTACGGCGTGCTTTCTCTGTCGGTGACTTCGCGACGGCGCGAATTGGCGATTCGCAGCGCGGTCGGCGCGCAACAAAAGGACATTCGCAACTTGATCTTCGGCGAAGGCTTACGATTGATCAGCGCCGGAGTGGTGGCCGGGGCGGCGCTGGCGATGGTTTTGTCGCGCGTGCTGCGGTCGTTCCTGTTTGAGGTGCAGCCCGGCGACCCGGTCACGCTGCTCGTCGTTGGTCTATTATTTGTGGCCGTAGCGCTACTGGCCTGCTGGGTGCCGGTGCGGCGCGCTGCAAAGGTAGATCCTGTTGAGGCGTTAAGGTACGAGTGACGCAGCAAGAATCACCTTGGAGCAAGATTGTTTCAGCGCAAGAAATGAGCCATAGCAGCGGATTCACGCCGCGGGCCGAAGAAGTCCCTCGCAGTTCACCCTCACACCTAGAGTGACCACCATCACTGTGGCCAACCAGCGAAGTGCGTACAGCTGGTACTGGGGTGGCCGGCCGACCTTTATCCCCTGCGAGGCCACCAGCTAGCCCCTTCGCTCATCTCGGCGTAACTCCAGAGGTGCGCATTTGCAGGTTCAAGCTCTCGCTACGGTCCGCGGCCAGTTAGTCGAAATCATTTCGGGCACATTCTTTCTGTCCATTGGCTTCACGGCTTGCGCAATCGCCGCCATCCGTCGGGTTGGCGTGCGCCTGTTTCTGTGGTTGGGTGTCTGGAGCGCCATGTATGGCACGGGATTGTTGACGCGCACGCCGCAGGTGGTCGCAGCGCTTCCAACCTGGTTGCAACTCTCGGTTCCCTATGTGAATGCCATCATCGCCTACCTCACCGTAGTCGTCGCCTTTCTCGCGTTTTTGGAGTTGAGTGTAGGGCGCCTTCGCCTGGTCATCCAGAGCGTCATCATCTTGGGCATCGCCGTTGCCGTAGCTGGTGTGAGCTGGGTCATTCTCGGCGGCTCGGAAAACAAGTTCATCGGTTACAACTACGCAGTCACCGTCGCCGGACTTCTGGTGCTGTTCACGGTTCTCGCGGTAAAAAAGTTGTCGGACAAGTTTTTGGTTCTGCTGAACCGCCGGGTTCTCGCCGGAGGCATGTTGATCTTCGTCAGCATCGCTCTATGGGTGAATCTCTCCCGCACGCTTAGTTACAACACCCCCGCGCTTGTGAACCACCTCGGTTTTGCGGCGTTCCTGCTCTCGCTCGGATATGTTGGCGTGCAAATGGTCTTTGCCGACGAGCGGCGGTTGCTCTCCATCGAAAAGGAATTGGAAGTGGCTCGGCAGTTGCAGTCCTCAATCCTCCCCGCCACTATTCCGGAAATCCAGCACCTCCAGATTGCCGTCTCCTATCAGCCGATGGCCGCGGTGGCTGGGGACTTCTATGAATTCGTCCGCGCGGATGGAAAGTGCCTGGGGCTTCTGGTGGCCGATGTGACCGGGCACGGTGTGCCGGCGGCGCTGATTGCCTCGATGATCAAGGTCGCGATCCAGTCCGTGGAAGCGTGCGCTCAGGACCCGCGAGAAGTATTACGTGAGTTGAACCGCATCCTGTTCAAGCAGATCCACGAGCAATACGTCTCGGCCGCGTATTTGTGGCTCGATACCGAGTCCGGCAAGGCTTGCTATTCGGCGGCCGGGCATCCGCCGCTGCTGCGATGGAAGGACGGCAAGCTGGAACGCATCGAAAGCAATGGCTTATTGTTTGGAATCATCGCCGACCCCGATTATCCCGTTCGCGAGTTCGCCATCCATCCGGGCGAGCGCCTGGTGCTGTACACCGATGGCCTGATTGAGCCGCAGAATGCCAGTGGAGAGTTCTTCGGCGACCGCAAGCTCGAAGAAGTTGTTCGCAAAAATCAAGCGCGCCCACCCGTGGAACTTTTGGAGCAAATGCTCGCGGAAGTACGCGCGTGGTTGCCGAACGCGCAGGCGCAGCAAGACGATATAACGCTGATGGTAATCGACGTTCAGTAATTCTCGTGCAGGAGAGGGCGACGTTCGCATAAACAACGCCTAGTATCCTGCGTCACATCAACTATCCCGCGCTGAATGTGAATCTTGCGAGACTCCCTACGAGGACACTTTCATCATGGCGCGACTCCTGATCACTCAGGCCACGGGCTATCGCTTTCGAGGCTTGCTCCAGCCCTATAAATTAAGGAAGAGGAAGCTGGTCGGGGCGGTTATTCCCTACTTAGCCGCGCTCGCTCCCAAAGATTGGCGGATCACCCTGGTCGACGACGCGACCGAAGAGATCGATTTCCAGGCGGACGTCGATGTCGTCGCCATTACCATCCGCACGGTCACCTCGTTGCGCGGCTACGAGATCGCGGAGAAATTCCGACGCAGGGGCATCCCCGTCCTGATGGGTGGTCCGCACGCGACGTTCTACGCCGACGAAGTCGCGGAACACGCGGACGGCGTCTGCATCGGTGAGGCTGAGGAAATCTTTCCCCAAATGCTGGAAGACGCCGTGGCAGGCCGGCTCAAAAAATTCTATCGCCGAGACAAGGTGGCAAGCCTGGAGGGCATGCCTGCGCCGCGGTGGGATCTGCTCAATCCATCCAAGTATGTGTGGTACCGCCCATACGTCATCCAGTATTCCCGCGGCTGTCCCTACGTGTGCGACTTCTGCGCCGAACGGCGCTTGAACGGTGACTACGGCTATCGCTACCGGCCGACCAGCGAGGTCGTCGACGAAATCAAACGCTGCGGCAGCAGGCACATCTTCTTCGCCGCCAGCCAGTTTGCCGGCAACGTCGATCGCGCCATGGAACTGATGGAAGCGCTGATCCCACTGAAGATCCGCTGGTCGACGCTGTTTTCCGCGCACTATTGCTTGGACGAAAAGTTCATGGACTTGGCCAAGCGCTCCGGACTGCTACATGTCAACACCGGGGTGGAAAGCATCAATCAACAGACGCTGGCCAACATGCACAAAAGTTTCAACAAAGCCTCGGAATACGGGCGCATGATCCACAACCTGACCAAACGCGACATCAGCTATTCCCTCAATTTCGTCTTCGGAACGGACTCCGACGATGACTCCGTGTTTGACGCCACGCTTCGTCTGCTCCACGAACACAAGGCGCAGACGGCGTACTTTAATATCCTGGTGCCTCTGCGCGGCACCGCCATGCACCAAAAATTCAAGGAAGAACGCCGGTTGATCGACGAGGTCAACATGGAGCGCTGGCCCGGGCTGTCTTGCCATTTCCAGCCGCTGCACTTCACCCCCGACGGGTTGGTGCGCCGCATCATGAAAATCCGCCACGATTTCTACAGCACTCGTTCCGCCATCCATCGCCTGCCGATTCCCTACAAGGAGGCGCACTTTGCCAGCTGGAACCTGCACTTCCTGCAAAGAAAAGTGACCGCGCACATGGATTCCATGCGGGATTTTACCGAGTTCTAGCCCTTGGAGTGCGGTAGCTTGCTAGCGCTTTTGAGCCGCGCGCGACGGCCTATCGCTGCTTGGCTTTTCAGCACTAGCGCTTCCTTACAGTTACGGCCGCTCTTTGCCCTTCTTCGCCATCCCCGCTCGCGCGCTTTCCAGCTTCACTTCCAACTCGGCGGCTCGCTCCACGGCCTCGCGCAGCGCTCTCCGCCATTCGTCCTGGGTATAGGCCGCCGCGCCACGTCGCGCCATTTCCAGCCCAAACGAAACTCCCGCCGAGAAAATCTCCACAATCTCCGGGTCCGCCACTACCCACGCTTCGCTGAGCCGCCCTTCCTGTTTCCAACTCTGCGTCATTCGCGCCTGCTCTGCTCGCATTTCGGCAAAGCTGGTTCTCTGTGCCATTGTCAACCTCCTACCCGAGACTTGCCGACCCGGCACCCGTGGTTGCTACCGTGATTCCAGATTACTTAGTTCACGAAACAGTGGCCTCTTGCTCCCGGCAGTTCTTGCCTAAGGCATAGTCTGTCAGATTCTCGCATCCCCTTTCACTGAATCCGTGCCCAGTACCGCTTTCGAGTCAACGTTGGCGTGACGGAACGGAATCAACCCCCGATCCCTGCCGCTCTCCGCTTTCTGCGGCCCTGTCCCGCAGGCCAGATGCTTCGAAACGCCGCTACCTTTATAATGTCCCTACCCAATCCGCGGATTCACACTCAGCCGTTTCGGAGACGCCATGACTCGCTCGCTCACTACTCTCTCCGGCTTAATGCTGCTGCTGCTTGCGGGCTGCGGCAGTGCTTCCCACAACAACTCGGGCGGTAACGGTGGCACGCAACCGGTAGCTCCTACCATCACCACGCAACCCGCCAATCAAAGCGTCACTTTGGGTCAAACCGCCAGTTTTTCCGTGGCCGCCGCGGGAACCGCGCCGCTCTCGTATCAATGGCAAAAGAACAATTCCAACATTTCCGGAGCCACTTCTTCCAGTTACACCACTCCCGCCACCGCGCAATCCGATAACGCTTCCAGCTTCCGCGTGATGGTCTCGAATTCTGCCGGGAGTATCACCAGCAACAACGCCACCCTCACCGTGAATTCTTCGCAATCTTCCGGCGTCGACGTCACCACTTACAAAAACGACCTCACGCGCACCGGCCTCAATCCCAACGAAACCACGCTCACCACTTCCAACGTCAACTCCACCAGCTTCGGCCTACTCCGGACACTCGCGGTCACCGGTAAGGTCGACGCGCAACCGCTCTACCTCTCGCAACTCTCCATCTCGGGGGCCACGCACAACGTTGTCTTCGTCGCCACCGAGCATGACATGGTCTACGCCTTCGATTCGGACACCGGCTCTACCCTATGGTCCGTTTCCGTCGCCAACGGCGACTCCCCCAGCGACGACCGCGGCTGCAACCAAGTTACTCCCGAGATCGGGGTCACCGATACTCCGGTCATCGACCGCACCGCCGGCCCTCACGGCGCCATGTACCTCGGCGCTATGTCCAAAGATTCGCAGGGCAATTACCACCACCGCCTCCACGCCCTCGACGTCACCACCGGCGGCGAACTGTTCGGCGGCCCAAAAGAAATCGCCGCCACTTTTCCGAATGCCTCCGGGCAAACCACTTTTGCTCCCGCCCAATACAAGGAGCGTCCCGGCCTGGTTCTTCTCAACGGCATCATTTATATGAGCTTCTCTTCGCACTGCGATGCCGAACCCTACACTGCCTGGATCCTCGGCTACAACGAATCGACTCTGGTCCAAACCGCTGTGCTCAATCTCGGCCCCAATGGTGGTGGCCCCTCCATCTGGATGAGTGAAGGCGCACCCGCGGTCGATTCTTCCGGCAATCTTTACGTCCTCACCGCCAACGGTCTCTTCGACACAACGCTCAACGCCAACGGCTTCCCCAATCAGGGCGACTACGGCAATTCTTTCGTCAAAATCTCTACCGCCAGCAATACCCTCACGGTCGCCGATTATTTCGCCATGTCGAACGAAGTCAGCGAATCCAACGGTGACGTAGACCTCGGCTCCGGCAGCGCCCTCGTTCTCCCTGATTTCACCGACTCCACCAACACCGTGCGCCATCTCGCCGTGGGCGCCGGCAAAGACGGCAACATCTACGTGGTCAATCGCGACTCTATGGGGAAATTCAACGCTTCCAGCAACAATGTCTGGCAGGAACTCTCCAATGCGCTTCCCGGCGGCATCTGGTCCACCCCCGCTTACTTCAACAACACCGTCTACTACGGCGCAGTCGGCGGCCCGCTCCGCGCTTTCCCCATCTCCTCCGCCAAACTCGCCTCCTCGCCTTCTTCACAAACTGGCAACAGCTTCGCCTATCCCGGCACCGCTCCCGCGGTCTCTGCCAATGGCACTGCCAACGCCATTCTCTGGGCGCATGAAAATACCAGCCCCGCGGTGCTGCATGCCTACGACGCCACCAACCTCACGAATGAGCTCTATAATTCCAACCAAGCTCCCAATGGGCGCGACCAGTGTGGCCCAGGCAACAAGTTCATCACTCCCACGATCGCCGACGGCAAAGTCTTCCTCGCCACCACCACTTCCGTCTGCGTCTATGGCCTGCTCCCGTAAATCTCGCATCTCTATCTTTCTGTCTCCACGGTCTCGCGACTCTTGTCACCGATCAATGCTGTGCTAAGGCTTCGTCCCAGGCCCAAAAGAACATCGCCCTTACACAGAAGAGTTGTGGTTTGCGAAGTGGCTACTTCAGTTGCAGATAGTGGCTGTTAATACGCGTGGATCAGCTCGACACTTACGCCACCGATTTTGTCGGTGTCCATATAGTGGTACTGCCCGGAGTCCGGCTTTCCGACATCGCCCCATGCTCCGGCCTGCCACACGCCAAAGCCCAATTTTTCATAAGCGGCAGTAGCTTTGGAGAGGTCGTCCACCGGCATTCCAATGTGCTGGATGCCTTCGCCATGAAGCGTCAGAAAATCCTCATAAATATTGGCAGGAGTGGCTGGAGGCTGAATCCACTCATAACTGATGGAGCCGAGGTGTTGAAAGCCCACTTCAAACGCCAGGGAAAGCGGCTGGCCGCGATAGCGCGAATCGTCGCGCGGCGTCGCATGCTCCAGCTCAAAACCAGGGAAGCCCAGCCTCTGCCAAAAATCCCGAACCGCCGCGGCATCGCGAACCACAGGAGCGATGTGCGAGACGGTTTTCTGCTCCAGAGGCTTGGGCGCTCCGCCAGGCCAGTAGACCAGGCCAAGCACGTATTTTCCCAGTGGCTCGGTGTCGAAGTAGGTGTAGGTCACCGGGGCGTGGTCGATTTCTATGGTTACCTGCTGCAGCACACTGACTCCCAGGCTGGCCATGCGTTGAATTTCCTTGTCCATCTCCTCCCTGGTGAGCACCTCATGGACAACCGCGAAAATGCCGTCCTTATGCTTTTGCAGAAAATCCTGGTAGGAGTTCACCTGGCCTTGGGTTGGCTGAAGGAAGTTGACGGTCAGATTGCCGAGCCGTCCTGTAACTTGGCGGGCATAGATGGTGGTGGGCTTGCCATGATCGGTGCCCACGGCCTTGACCTTCGCATACTTGTGGATGTCGGTCATTCCGAGTGCAATCCATGCGGGCAAAATCGCATCCATGTTCTGCGAGAGCCATGTGACGCGATTGATACTTTGATAGTATTCGGGCAACTGGGCGTGACAGGTTCCGGCAAAAAAGCACATTAGAGCAAGGCAGCGCAGAAGCTTCATCTGTCTCTCCGTTTCTCGCAAAAATGAAAAAATGCGCAGGAAACAAATTCCGTCGATGCGTTAAGACCAACATACTAAACAATAGTTAGAAAGTCATCTGGTCAAATGGGCCGCAGCGGCGGAACAGCATTCCTCATCTCTTTGCGATTCGATGAAAAGAAGAAGAACACCATTCCCGCCAGAACCATCTGACCGGTCGACAGAATAACCCCCAAGGTCCCGGCCACACTTACGGAACTTAACCCCACCTTCTCTCGTCTATCTAGATGACGCATCCCTTAAAAAGGAGTGACCCTCATGAACAGCCTCTGGCGTCATCTCCAATTCTCTCTCCGCCTCCTCTGGAAGACCCCCGGCTTCACCACCGTCGCCGCCTTTGCTTTGGCCTTGGGCATTGGCGCCAACACCGCCATCTTCAGCGTCGTCTATGCCACCCTGCTCGCCCCGCTTCCCTACCGCGACTCCGACCGCATTGTCATGGTCTGGTCCAAGGTCAACGGCCAGCGAAACGGCGTCGCGGCTGGGGATTTTCTCGACTGGAAACAACAAAACTCCGTGTTTTCGGCCATCGCGGCGTGGAACGGACGCGGCATGAGCCTCTCCACTTCCAGCCATCCCGAGCAGATACAAGCCGAACCTTGCACCCCCGGATTTCTCGAAATTCTCGGTCAGCCTTTGCTTCTCGGTCGCGATTTCCTGCCTGTCGAAGGCGAGGTGGGCAAAGACCACGAAACCATTCTCACTTACAAGCTCTGGAAGAACCGCTTTGGCGCCGACCGCGGTATTCTCGGCAAATCCGTTCGGCTTGACGGCGAGCAATACACGGTTGTGGGCGTCCTCGCGCCGGGAGCCACCGACCGCGTGCAGAGCCAACTGTACATTCCGCTGGCATTCAAGCCAGAGCAGATCAATCACGATTTCCATTGGCTGCTGGTACTGGCCCGTCTCAAGCCCGGCGTAACCATTGCTCAAGCCAATGCCAATATGGACGCAGTCACCAAGCACATCGCCCAGGTCTATCCCAAGTCGGATACCGGCTGGGGCGCTACTGTCGAGCCGCTGCAAAACGATTTCCTCGCCCCCGACACCATTCGCGCACTCTGGATCCTGCTCGGCGCCGTCGCCTTCGTGTTACTCATTGCTTGCGCGAATGTCGCCAATCTGCTGTTGGCGCGCGGCACCGCTCGTCGCAGAGAAGTCGCGATTCGTGGCGCTCTCGGCGCAACTCGTGCCCAACTTTTCGCCCAGTTCCTCACTGAGAGCGTAGCCCTCGCCGCGATCGGTGGCGCGCTCGGTGTCGCCTTGGCCTGGGGCTTCCTGAGATTGATTCTCACGCTCATGCCTCCCTTCACTCTGCCGTCCGAGGCAGACGTGCGCCTGAGCCTGCCCGTGCTTCTGTTTACCCTCGCCGCCACAATGCTCTCCGGCATCCTGTTCGGCTGCGCTCCCGCGTTCCAGGCTATGGGCCTCAACCTCACCGATGCGCTCAAGGACGGCGGCCACGGTTCCATTGGTGTTGGCCGGCACCGCGTTCGCTACGCCCTTGTTGTTGTGGAGTTTGCACTCGCGCTCACCCTCCTTGCCGCTGCCGGTTTGGCCATTCACAGTGTCTGGAACCTGGCACACGCCGACGCCGGTTTCCGCAGCGATCATATTCTGACTTTCGCTCTGCCCATGCCTTACGAACGTCACCCCAAGCCCCAAGAGATGCTGTCCTTCTACCGCGAGCTGCTTGACCGCGTGAACGCTCTCCCGGGCGTCTCCAGTTCCTCGGTATCCACTGGCATGCCGGTCCTCGGCGCAAGTTTCGGCATGCCCTTCAACATTGTCGGCAAGGAAATCGTCGATCCCTCCCAGCGTCCCGATGCTCGCTTCTATATGGCTTCTCCGGGATATTTTCAAACCTTCGGCATTCACATCAAGCGCGGCCGCACTTTTACCGAAGCGGACACCGCCGGCGGGATGCCCGTGGCCCTTGTTAATGTCGACCTTGTCCAAAAGTATCTTCATGATGTCGATCCGCTCAGGCAGCAGATCTCGGTGGAACAGTTGATTCCCGGCGTGGCGAAACTCGGACCACCCGTCGCCTGGCAGATTGTCGGCGTATACGAAAATGTGCGGACCCCCGACCCTAAGGATGGCCAGCGCCCGGAAATCATCGTGCCCTTTGCTCAGAGTCCGTGGCCCGGCGTAGGCATGGCGGTGCGCACCTTCGGTGATCCGGCAAGCATGTCCAAGAGCATCGCCGCCGTCGTGCAATCCATGGATCCTGATCTGCCCATGGCCGACGTGAAAACCATGGATCAGCTTGTCGACGAATCCATGGGAGGTGATCGCTTCGGCGCCGTTTTGTTCGCGGCCTTTGCGGCCATTGCTCTGCTGCTTGCGGCGTTCGGCATTTATGGCGTGATGTCTTTTGCCGTTGCGCAGCGTACCCACGAAATCGGCTTACGCATGGCCTTAGGTGCTGCTTCCGATCAAGTTCTCGGCATGATCTTGAAGGAAGGCATGGCTCTCGGTGCCATAGGAGTGCTCATCGGCTTTGCGGGAGCGTGGTCCGTAGGCCATCTTATGAGCAGTCTGCTTTACGGCGTCAGTGTTTTCGATTACGGTGCATTCAGCGCCGTCGCTGGCGTTCTCCTGCTCTCGGCACTCCTAGCTTGCTTTGTGCCGGCACGCCGCGCCACGCGCGTCGATCCCCTCATCGCCCTCCGCGACGAGTAGCCCTTTCCGCCACCCTTTTTCTGGCTGACCTCGCGAAGAGTCTTTCCAACAGTTTCCCCATAGTTCGCGTGCCAACCCTCTTCGTTGTTCCGCGTCTTCTGTGTTGCGCTTTGCGCTTCCGCACCGAAAAGCAAAACACCCAGCGCACAGAGAAGAGCGAGATGGGCCTGCGGCCGAGCGAGACTCGCACCCTTGGCTAAGCCTAATCGGACTAGAAAGATTTACAAAGTCGCGACAAACCCATGACAATTCCTCCCTGCAAGTCCGCCTACGATCACGAGCCAAGCAAGTCAGAGCAGGTTTGGAACCCACCACCCGACCGATGGTTCGACCTCCCTCTGCTGCTGAGTTCGTCAAAGGAGAGATTAGGATGCAGGAAATTCGTATGCAGATTTGCAGGACTGCGGCCGCCGCGTGCCTCGGCCTGGTTCTTTTGTTGGCTTCGGCCCCGGCCCAAGCTCAATATCACCTTACCACTCTGGTTTCGAATCAAGTCGATCGGCATGCCCCGAACACTGATCCACTGCTGGTCAACGCTTGGGGATTAGCCCGAAGCGCCACATCCGCTTGGTGGGTCAGCGATAACCTCTCGGGATGGTCGACGCTCTACAATGCAACCGGAGTGCCACAGTCGCTCAAGGTTTTGATTCCCACCGCCGGAAACGGACCGTCCTCGCCCACTGGCCTAAACGGCCCGGGCACTCCGACGGGAATCGTTTTCAACGGATCGAAGGATTTCGCGATTCAGGGCGAGCCTGCCGCTTTTATTTTCGCCACGCTAGACGGCACGATTAGCGGCTGGGCACCGGGGGTGAACAAAAACGAAGCGATCCTCGTGGTGGACAACTCGGCCAGCAAGGCAATGTACACAGGCTTGGCCATCACCAGCAACGCCTCGGGGAACTTCCTCTACGCCGCCGACAACACCAACAATAAAATCGATATGTTCGACGGCAGCTTTAGCCTGGTGAAGTCCTTTGGCGATCCTTCCATCCCGTCAACCTTCTCGGTCTTTGGCATTCAAGACATCAATGGCTTGGTTTACGTCGCCTATGCTGTGCCCAACGTGGGCGCCGACGGTTTCGTCGACGTGTTCACGGAGGATGGCACCTTGGTGAAGACTCTGATCCACGGACTGCCGCTAAATCAGGCTTGGGGCATTGCCCTCGCTCCCAGCAATTTTGGCCCGCTCAGCAATACACTGCTGGTTTCCAACAACTCCACCGACGGTACCATCAACGCCTTCAATCCCAGAACCGGCGAGTTTGTCGGTACCATCAGGAACGAACGCGGTGAAAAGATTATCCTGAACAACCTCTGGGGCATCGCCTTCGGCGGCGGAAGCGCCTCCAATGGAGCAGTGAACGAACTGTTCGTCACCGTAGGCCCGGGCAATGGAGCGCAAAGCGAAATGGCCGGCACCTTTGACTCCATCGTCTTCCAACCCTACCCGTGATGTGAATGATCATGATCCTGATGACGGGGGCCGCTCGAAATGGGCGGCCCTTCCTACGTGGGTGGTGTGTGCTTCTTGTGGATTAGCTGACCAAGCAGGAGCTTCGTTGGACAAGGCAGAACCGCAAGACTGACTCGCGTACACAGCAAATTCCAGGTAAGCTGAAATTTCAGCGGATGCCCCGGTGTCATTCGCGGTTGTTCGCTTAGGTACCCACGTGCGTCGCAAGCTCATCTGGTATTCCCTTCTTGGCGGAGTTTTCCTCACGGTTCTCGCGATCGCTCTGCGATTTACCGGAATCAATCGGCCGGTTCCCTATCTGACCTATGCCGGCGCCTATCTGATGCAGACATTCTTGCTGAGATTCCTCGAATGGATTCCCTGGAAGTATGCGGACAACCTCATCTCCGAAGACCTTTTATTCTTGCTATCGAATGTTTTGGGCTACGGCTTTGTGATTTTTCTCGTGCTGCGGATCTTTTTTCCAGATCGTTCCTCCGAACTACCTCCGTTGACCGGCAAAAAATAGCTTTTGATGGCCGCGAGGAACGAACACGCCTCAGCGGCTGAAGCCGCAGCGATTTCCCCTTGTTACGGCACGGCTGAAGCCGTGCCCTGACGAACGCACAGAGCGTGGATCTTACAGCGGCACAGGCTTAACAGCTTGCGGAAAAAGTCCAGAACTGAGCGTTTTCGTGGCACAGGCACTCTCGCCTGTGCTGATTTTGCTGCATTTGGCTCGAGTGCACAGACAAGAGTGTCTGTGCCACGGGAGTTTTTCCGCAGGCTGTTAAGGCTGTGTCCGTCGCCCTTGGCTTCTTTAGGCTTTACCGCTAAACGGACTGGCAGGTTCACTTTAAGCCGGTTGTCGCCGTGTCCGCGCCTTCATGTGGTAATCAACCGGCACGAGTCGCACTCGTCATCCAGCGGCAAATCTGCTTCCGCAGATACGATATGCCGCACCGGCGCGGGAGCCGGCGTCTCCGCGGCAGGCTCAGGTGCGGGAGGCTCGACCACCGCCGGCCGTCTTTCATTGATCAGCGGCGCGAGCCAGCCCACCTGCAGCGCCGCCATCGCCAGTTCCTCGTCGAGTTTGTCGTACAGCGCGTCCGCCAATTCCTGGCGCGCTTTTTCCAGGTAATTCTCGCCCTGCGCTCTTTGTACCGATTCGAAGACGCATCGCACTGCCATTGCGCCGATCTTCGTCTCGATCAGGTTCCGTGGCTTGCCCGACTTATACGCAGCCAAAGCGTTGCGAAATACCGCCACCGCATCGGCGTGCTGCCCAGCCACGCCTCCCGCCAGCGCCTGCACAAACTGCATCTGAAAATCCGAGCGGTCCTTCAGGTTCTGCTCCAACTCCGCGATCTGCGCGGTCAGCGCTTCTTTCAGCTTCTTGCTGTCCGCCGAATTGGAATCCCACAGTTTCTGCACTTCCTTCGCCATCGCGCGCGCGTATTCGTTGCGCATCTGGACCGTGGCTCCAGCCGTGGCCGTTTTGGTCTGTTCGTCGATCATCCGCAAGCTGAACCGCGCCACCAGCACAAACACCAGGGTCAGCAGCACTCCCATCATTCCCAGCGTCCACATCTGCGTGTTCAGCACCTTTTGGTAGTACGCCTCGTATTGCTTTTGCGTGCGCGTGATGTAGTCCCTTTCCATCACCGCGCTGGCGGCCGCTTTTTCCGCGGCGTCCGCGCGCTCCTCGAGTTTCTTGATGCGGTCTTCCTGCGAATTGTGCGACGCGGCTTTTTGCGCTTGCTCCGCGCGCGCGGCTGGAACAAAAAATGCCAGTGTGGCAGCAAGCACGATCATGTGACGAATGATTTTCACGGGTCGACTCCTGGCTGGGACTTTCACTCTATGGTCTCGCGCCCAGGGTGTCACCGGTTGCGCCCCCGCCGGTGTCCGAACCGATACCGGCCGAAAGGGCTGGTTTATCTGGTACACAGATCTCCCTGCCTTCGCGCTCCCGCCTACCCGCAAGACGGCATTGCCTTCGCGACAGGTTACTATTCGCTTGACAAAACGCCCATCCGAGAGCATCTTTCCCCATCGCAAGTTGACGGCCCAGGGCCCCTCTCCCAGCGTTGTATTCGTCCCCAAAAGTCAGACGGATAGTCAGCTAAGTGAGATCAATCTTGACCTGGAGGTCCTCATGGAGACAGCAATTGGAGTTTTTGATTCACCGGAGCGTGCAAAAGAAGCGGTTCGGGAACTCTTAGGCAGCAAAGTCCCGCAAGATTCGATCACCTTTCTGACCCGCTCGGGCTCGGATGCTGAAGTTGTGGGCAAGGAACTCAGTACGGGAGCGCTTACCGGAGTTACTGGCGTTACCGCGGGTGCCATCGCCGCCTCGGTGTTGTTGGTCCCCGGCATCGGCGGAATTGTCTTCGGGTTGGGTCTTGGTGCGGCTGCGTTGCTCGGCTTGATCGGCACGGAATCGCAGAAGGCTTCCGCGGCCGAACGCGCCCAGGATGCGGATTTCTTCCGCAGCGTCTTAAAAGAAGGCCATAGCTTGATTGTGGTGCGCTCCGAGTCGACCGACGTCGCGCGCGGCGCCAGTGGCATTCTCGATCGGCTCGGCCTCAGCATTCAGGAGCGCAGTGCCGCCAAGGCGCAAACGTCCGTTCGCCAGGTCGGCGATATAGCGGTCGTCGATATGTCTGGCCGCATCACCTTCGGCGAAGGCAACGTCATGCTGCGCGACACCATTCGCGACTTGCTCGCCCAGGGACACAAGAAGATATTGCTCAACTTGCAGGGAGTTCACTACGTGGACAGCGCCGGCATCGGCGAAATGGTCCGCACCCACGCGACCGTTCGCAATCAGGGTGGCCACTTGAAACTCTGCAACCTCACCAACCTGGTGAATGACCTGCTCCTGAAAACCAAGCTCCACTCCGTGTTCGACATTCACCCCGACGAATCCTCGGCCATTCAATCCATCGGAGCCGCTTCCAGCGCCAAGGCCGGCTCCTAACCCTGTCGCCGGACAAGTTTGAACCCGCCAAACTTGTCCGGTCGCTCCACTCGGCCAGGTCTCAATGAGAACCTGTGCTAGCATCCCACCCATGAAATACGTGCTTCGATACGGCGCGCTCGCGATGACCCTGCTTTCTGGAACCGCTTTTGTGAGCCGCGCTTTGCGTCTTTTTTTAGCTCACGAGAAGTATCGCCGCGTCGCTCCTTCCTCTGTTGGCTCATTTGACGCGCTGTTCGCGGGAGTAGCCTGCTTTGGCTTCGGAAGGTGCTATCAGATCCTCGGGCGCAGTAAATCCGACGCCACGTCTCGCACACAAACGGAAATCGAGTTAGCCTACGTTGGCTTCCTATTCGCATGGTTCTGTTTCATCTTCCTACTCCACCAAATGAGCCCTGCTCCTCGCGGCGTTTCGTCATCGGTTTTGGCCGCCTTCGTTTTTGTCGCTGCGTGGGGCGTCGCCAGTGGAATCCAGATACGGAAGAAGCTCTTCCGACAATCGACCGAATCGCTTCCGATTGACCTCAGCAAAGCTCTCAAACTCTGGAAGGGAGCCCACTTCATTAGCTTCAGCATCGCCATGAGCATCGCTGGTTTTGGTGTAGCCCTGAAGTTTCTTGGCGCCAACTGGTTAGTGCCCACGATATTTTGCGGGGCAAGCCTGGGCTTTCTTCTTTTGTGGAGACCACGTCAGATGGCCGCGAACACTCCTTAGCCGACCTGACGATTCACTCTTTGACTTTTTCACTCCCTACCGCCCATTGCCGGGTACGTACACCCGCGCGGCTCCGACCAGGTCCACATTGTGCAACTCGGTCTTCAGCTTGACCGGTTGCATGCCGGCCTTCTTCTGCGGTTTGGGGATGAACCCCAAAATATATTGGTGGTTTAAACGATCGGAAAGATCTTTCAGGTAAGGACTGAAATCCGGCGCTTGGCCATTGAAGCCGATGTAATAACCTTCGCCGCCGGTTTCCTCGGTCAGCTTGGCCAGGTACATCTGGCCCCAATAGCTGAGCCAATAGCTATGGCCGATATGGCCGATGCCTGGCTCGTAAATCGCCGACACAATCACGCCGGCACGCTGCGCGTCCGTAATCGCCGCCTCCAGATAAGGATCGAGCAAGTCCGCTGTGGCGTAATACGGATCGTACCCATTGCTGATCATCAGCACTTCGTGGCGAGCCGTGTCTGCCGGCCACTTCTTCACCAGATCGCTAATCGAAAAGTATGGGCTGGCGTTGGCGCCGTAATAGCCCAACGGCAAGCGAATCGCCTTGTTCACCTGATCGTGATCGGTGGTCAGATTCTGCTCGATGTGGGCCATGCCGTTCTGCATGTACGCGATGCCGATCTTGGTAGTGGGCGGTTGCGCGGCAATAAACTTCTTGATGTCCGCATATTGCGTGGCCAGAGCGCTGCGGGAGGTATCGTCGATCAGAATGTAAAACTCGAGCGCGGCGTGATCTCCTTGCGCCGGAATCCACGTGGCGATCTGATCTCGCTCCTTTCCTTCGTAGACAGCGACGTCTGCGGACTTGACCGCGGTCGCGTCTGCTCCTTTGTGCGGTTCAGCAGTCACCACCATGTGTACCGGTTCCGTGTTATCGGGAGTAGGCTGGTCGGCGGACAGGCCCGACACAGTGAACAGGGTGAAACAAAACGTCAGGGTGAGTCGAACTACATTCGTATTCACAAACTCCTCCTCGTGAGCCAGTGTCGTCCACGACGAGGCATGTGAAGACCCAGGTATCTACTATGGTTAGATGCGAGGAAAGGCTGCGCGGTGTCGCATTTCTCAGGCCAGTACTAGCAATTTGCTTGCCCTCGCAAGCTCGGGTGTTCCTTTTACACTTTTGAACTCTTTCACCCTTTCAGTCTTCGAACCCAACTTTCCCCTCTCGGTCGGCAATGAGACACTGTCTAAGCCCACATTCGAGGACACCACGTTGCCCCCAGCCTGCCACAAACAAAGCCTGGCCCAAAATTCAAGCAATCCGTGGGCTTCTCTGACTCGACGCCAATGGCTCCTACAAGCCTCCGCTTTATTCCCGATCCTCCTCGCGCGAACCACGCTGCTTCAGAACTCAACTGCGGCGCCCAATCCCACGGAAGCTTTGGCCGCCATCGAAACCCATCTTGGCGGACGCGTTGGCGTCGCCACCCTCGACACCGGCAACGGTCAACACTTCGAGCATCGCGCCTCCGAGCGCTTCCCGATGTGCAGCACCTTCAAGTTTCTCCTCGTCGCCGCCATCCTCGCGCGCGTCGATCATCACGAGGAGAAACTCGATCGTCCGATTCCTTACACCAAAGACGATTTGCTCGAATGGGCCCCCATCACCAAAGACCATGTGGCCGAGGGCAGCATGACCGTTTCCGGGCTCTGCGCCGCCGCCCTTCAATACAGCGACAATACCGCCGCCAATCTCCTGCTCGCCGCTATTGGCGGTCCCCCCGCATTCACACAGTACGCGCGCACCCTCGGCGATTCTCTCACCCGTCTCGATCGCAACGAACCCAGCTTAAACTCCGCCATTCCGGGAGATCCGCGCGACACCACCACGCCGTCTGCCATGCTCAGCGACATGAAAAAGCTCTTAGTCGATCCGGGCGCGCTTTTTCCCGATTCTCAAAAACTCTTGCAGGATTGGCTCATCGGCAATACCACCGGAACGCAGTCCCTACGTGCTGGTTTTCCTTCCGCGTGGCGCGTCGGTGACAAAACCGGCCACGGGCGCAATGGTTCCATTAACGACGTCGCGATCAGCTGGCCACCGAATCGCCGGCCGATCTTGGTCGCCGCTTATCTTGTGGAATCCGCCGCTTCCGAGTCTGACCACTACGCGGCCCTCGCCAATATCGGCCGCATCGTCGCTTCAAATTTCAGCTGAAATACTGCTCAGGATCGATCGCGCCGTCCGGCGCCGTGGTTCCGCTAAAGCCGCAACCTTAATTCGCCCCGCTGCGGTAACCCTCCAGGCTCCAAACGTCCTGCGCCTGCACGTGCTTCAACACGTACCGGTCGCCGCCCTCGACCCGCACGCGGAAATACGTTTCTCCCGGCGAATACCAGCGGTCTTCCACTTCCAATATTTCCAGGCTGCGATCCCCAAGCCTTAATCGCATCGGCCGCTCGTCGGCTTTGTATCCCGCGTAGCTTTCTACTTCCACTTTCGTCATTGGCAGCTCGTCAACCACCATGGCCTTTCACCGCGGCCAATTCCGCATTCCACGCCGCGCCCAAAAATACAATGATCGCCGAAATCTGCATCCACACGAGCAAACCGATCACCGCCGCCAGTCCGCCATACACCACGTTCGCCGGCATTTTCCGTACATAAAATCCAAACAGCGCGTTGGCCAGCCACCACAGCAGTGTGGCCATGGCCGCTCCCGGCAACACTTGCCGTAGGTGCTTTTCTCTGGGCCGCGCCACCCAGTAAATCACCGTCAACGCCAGCATCGCCAGAATCATGGCAATCAACGGAAAGAACACCAGCCACATGCTATGGACCGGCGCCCCACGACCCAGCGTTCCGGTCAACCAATGCCGCAACGGCCGGCCGAACACTCCCAAAATGCCCGCCGCCAGGATCGGCATCATGGTGATCAGCAACAGCAGCAGCCCGCGCAATTGACGATGCACGAATCCGATGCGCTCTTCTTCGTCATAAATCCGGTGAATCCCCTGCATCAGCAACTTCATCACCTGCGTTCCGCCGATCAACGCTCCGGCAGCCCCGGCCAGCGCATATTTCCAGATGTCCGGTTCGCGCCGATCCAGAAAATCGGTCACAATTCCTTGGCTCCCCGGCGGCAGAAAATCCGTAAAATTCCGGAAGGCCTCCAGCGTTCCCGCTTTGTTCCCAATCCACGTCGAAGCAAAGCCGACGGCCAGCAGTATCATCGGGAAAAACGCCAGGAACACGTTGTATGCAATCGCCTGCGTAATCGTGCTGCACCTCGGGTATACGCGGCTCACCACCCGCCACACTCGCTTCGTCAATTGGCCCCCTCGCTCCCCTTCGCATTATAGCCATGCTCCCGCCCCATCCGTCATCACTTGCCCTTCCACTACCTTGCGCGGTTTTCTTCCGCCTGCTCCGCCGCATGCAACATCGCGTCAATGCGCACAAATGTGTATCCCCGCGAGCGTAATTCCTGGACCAGCGGCTCCAGCAACAGAAACATTTTGTCCTTGCGGTCCGCGCCCAAATGCAGCAGCAAAATATAGCCATTCAAGCCGTGCGGATCTTTCTGTTCGTACGCCAAAATATCCTGCAAGATTTTCTGCGACGAAACGAACCGCGGATCGCTCTCCGGCATGTAATCCCGATTCGAACCGCTTCCCGGAGAAAAATTAAACATCACCACACCCATTTCTTTAGCCCACTGCACTTGCTCGGCGTTGAACCATTCATACGGCGGAATGAAATAAACCGGCTCCGCTTTCAGCGCGCCCAACGCCTTAAGATCGGCAATGTTCTTTCGCAAATCCTTCTTGAAATCCGCTTCGCTGATCAACGATTTCTCGCGATCATCCCAAGGGCAATACAGCGGATGCTGGTCCGAATGGGGCCCCACGTAATGCCCTTTCGACACGGCGCGTTCCACCAAGTGGCGCCGTCCCCCATCGCTCAAAAATCCCCCGGTCACAAAAAAACCTGCCTTGATCCGCAATTTGTCCAGGGTGTTCAGAACTGGCTCGGTTCCTTCCCCGTAATCGCCGCCGGTAAAAATCAGCGCAATCTGTTTCTGGAGCAAGTCGCCGCGCACAATCGCTCCATCGTCCAGCGTAAACCGTACCTCTTTTTTTTCCCTGGACTGCTGCGACAGAGCCGGCAACACCACCAGCCCGAAGCAGCAAACGCAGGCCGCACAAACACGCCAAGGTTTTTTCATAATTGAAATTGTACTCTTCCCGCGCATACCCACTGCCTCTCTAACGTCAACCCGAATCTCGCGTGATATCCTCGGAGGCGTCCCTAAAGTGCTCCAGCCTTCAGACTCCAGCTCGCGCTCCAGAGGAGGGGTCCTTCATGAAAGCGGTCCGTTTTTCCGTCTTTGCCGATAACCTCCAAAATCTCACTGTCGAACAAATCCCGAATCCCATCCTCCATCCCGGGGAGGTGCAAATCAAAGTGCTGGCTGCCTGCATCAATCCCAGTGACGTGAAAAATCTGCAAGGCAGAATGGCATCCACAACGCTTCCTCGCACGCCGGGCCGCGACTTCGCGGGCATTGTCGTCGAAGGCCCGGCCAACCTGCGCAACACGGAAGTTTGGGGCAGCGGCGGAGACACTGGCTTCACGCGCGATGGCAGCCATGCGGAATTCCTGGTCATCCCGGCGGAAGCCGTTTCCGCCAAGCCTCGCAACCTTTCCTTCGAGGATGCCGCCTGCGTTGGCGTAAATTTTCTGACCGCTTACGAAGGACTTTTCCGCCGCGCCAACTTGCAGCAGGGCGAAACTCTGCTGGTCACCGGAGCGCAAGGCGGTGTGGGTTCCGCGGTCCTGCAACTCGGACACACGCACAACGCCAAGCTCATCGCCGTCGATCGCAAGCCGTTGCAATCCAAGCAGCTGGACGGAATCGACTTGCTTGGCTACATCGACACCAGTTCGTCCGATTTGAAAGAAGCGGTGAAGGAAATTACTGAGGGGCAAGGCGTGGACGTGGCTTTCGACTGCGTCGGAGGCGAACTGTTCGAGCCGGTGCTCTCGACCCTGCGCCAGCTTGGCCGTCAAGTCAATATCACATCCGTGGGCAACCGCCGCGTCAGCTTCGATCTCATCGATTTTTACCATCGTCGACTCACCCTGTTGGGTGTCGACACTGTGGCGCTTACGGTCACCGATGGCGCCAGCCTGCTTTCTTCCCTCACTCCTCTGTTTGAAGCAGGCGTGCTCAAACCCGCGGCCATTGCAAAACGCGGTTCGCTCGACGAGGCGCGGCAGCTGTATTCCTACGTCGCCGCCGGCAGGCCCGGCAAAGCCGTCTTGGTCCCCTGATTACGAAGTTAGCCGCTGCTGCTGCCTTCCCGATAGGCGATTTTTGGTAAGCCAATTCGCGTAATTCCGTATACCCGCTATCCGAATTAAGTCGGTTTGACTTAGCGGTTCGAACCGTATTGAATAAGGGCTCTTTCTTCACCGACAAAGCTTTGGCTCGCGGATATCTCGTGTGTCCACTTGGAGGCATGTTGATGATCGCGCAACAAGTGAGAAATCGAACCAAAACCGCTTGCTTGACGGCGCTGCTTATTTCCCTGTGCATAAATGGCGCTGCTTGGGCGCAAACCGGCGCCAGCCTTTCCGGCACCGTGACCGAGCAAACTGGCGCAACCCTTCCTGATGTGAGAGTAACTATCGTAAATGTTGATACGGGGGTAACCCGCACGGTCGTAACCGACGGCCGGGGGCACTATCACGCGTCCGGCCTGCCTCCGGGACACTTCGAGATTCGCGCGGCAAAACCACGGTTCGCCGATGAAACGCGCACGGGAATCAGCTTGGCGGTTGGCCAGGACGCCACCGTCGACATCACGATGCAGCGGACCGCCCCCGACGCTTGCACGAGCGGCCACGAGTTCGCCACCACCGATTGCACGCTGACGTGGCACGGCATCACCCTGTACGGCGCCTACGACGTGGGCGTCGGTTGGGTCAGCCACGGCTTGCCGGAAAACGGCTACAACTATGAAGGCGCATCGCTGATCAACCGCAACGGCTACGAACATCGATTCGTGGTCGCACCGAACAACCTGCAGCAGACCGGTTTGGGCATCCGCGGCAAGGAGGAGTTTCTGCCTGGCTGGTCCATTGTGTTCAACGCTTCCACTGGCATCAATCCGCAGTCCGGCCTGCTGGCCAACGCGTCAGCCACTCAGACCATCAACAACGGCCTTCCCAGGGAAGCCTATTCGTACGCCATCGACGGCGCGCGCGCGGGCCAGCCCTTCAATGACGAAATCTATGGCGGAGTATCGTCCACGCAATTCGGCACGCTAACCTTCGGTCGCCAGCGCTCTCTCGGTACCGATGCCATGCTGCTTTACGATCCAGCCAGCGGCAGCTATGCCTTTTCCTATATCGGGTATAACGGCACCATGGCCGGCGGCGGCGACACCGAGGACAGCCGTTGGGACGACGCGATGAAGTATCGCATCGGCTTTGGCCCGATGCATTTCGGCGCGATGTATAAATTTGCCGATGGTTCTGGCGGCTGCTACTCAGCCTCCGCCAGCTGGACTGCCGCCAACTGCACGCCAGAATCCGCGCATAACAACGCCTACGGATTCGACGGCGGCGGACAGCACGGCAACCTCTCCGCCGACGTGGTCTTCCAACATTACAACCAGGCCATCAGCGTATTGAACCCCTTGCTGGGGCCTCAGAGCCCCACGCAGCCCTATCAGTCGACCACCAACAGCATCAATACCAACCCCATCACCGGGCCCAATGTGGTCGCAACGAACAACACCGTATATGGCATCGTGACCGACAACAGTGCCGTTATGGGCGCAGTCAAGTACACCTGGAATCCCTTCAAGTTTTTTGCCGGCTACGAATACATCTGGCAGAACAACCCGACGAATCCGTTGGGAGTGGGCGCCTCGGTCCAAGGGGGCTATATCATGAGCGGAGTCGAAGACAACAATCTGGATGCTCCCAAGTATGTACAGATCTGGTGGACCGGCGCGAAATATGCGCTCAGCCACAAAACCGATCTTACGGTGGCCTGGTATCAGCAGCGCCAGAACAACTTCCGTGTTCCATCGACTTGCGGGGGCGCAGCCGGTATGCGCAGTTCCTGTGCGGGCACGCTGAACGAGGGGTCGTTCTATGCGGATCACCACCTCTCCCCTCGTTTGGACCTTTTTGCCGGAATTGCGGGCTCCAACGTGAATGGCGGTCTGGCTATCGCCATTCCTCATGGTCCGGGCGTCCCTTATTTTCACGACAGCAACATTGCGCCAACAATCGGTGGCCGTTTCGCCTTCTGACCCGTATTTCTCAGGATGCGCAACGTTTGACTAGAAACTGTGAACCTGGGTCCGCGTGGTTTTCGGGCGAAGGATCTCCCCGTACAGTTTTTGCTCGGCGCCTGCCGCAAGCGCAGTGTGGATCGGTTGAGATCCTTCGCTTCGCTCAGGATGACAGATTTCAAGCACTGGTCGAGATTTGTCCACTGCTGGCGTGAGAGATGTGGACGAACTGTCGCGTTTGCTACTTTTCCAGCATCACTTCCGTCGATTTGATGACGGCGGAAACGGTGTCGCCGACCTTCAGCTTCATTTCCTCGGCGCTGCGTTTCGTAATCACGCTCTCAATCAAATTCTTGCCCACGCGCACAACCACGTGCGCCATAACTCCGCCAAACTGCAATTCTACAATTTTGCCTTCCAACCGATTGCGTGCCGATAGCGTCATCCGCCACCTCCCCTTTTATGCAGCAGCGGGTTTACCCCGCCGGGCAACGGCATAACAACGATGCTAGGACCTCTGAGTTTTTTCCACAGTCATACACAGTTTTGCACAGGAAAGTACCTTGTACCCCTCTTGCCAAGCGCCTGCGCCAGGACTATTCTCCACCCAGATTGAGCCGCAGAGCTTCAAAAACTTTACGGCACAATCAAACGGGGGCGCGAGAATCGCAAGGTTCCAGCGCCCTCAGTTTTTTGCCTGCAGTCTGCTACCCCCAAAGAAGGCTTTCAGCGCATAAGAAAAGCCCGGATCGCGGGTGCCATCCGGGCTCGCTGTTTCCATTTGTCTGCGGACTACTGACCGCGTATAACACCGGGCTCGCCTACTCCGGGCACCAACGCCGCTTCGTGATTGACGGACTTGCCGCTGCGCAAGACTTTGCGATGGAACGCGCCTTCCAGCATCATGGCGCTCGCCGCATACCAAGCCACGATCGCCGAAATGATGAATAGGTAACCGGCAATGACGCGCAAGCCCTCCATGCCGGCTAACTCGCCAATCGCGGCTACCGTCGAACCGGCCGCCAGGAAAACCAGAACCGTGGCCACAACGCTGTTTTCCGCGCTGGCGGCCCATGCGCACATCCAGGTAATCGCGGCCAGAACGATGAACCAATATCCCAGGGCGGCGAACGCTCCCATGGGCCGGTGCAGCTCACCAGAGACGAACTGATACTGCAGAATGCCGTAAGCGATCCAGAAAGCGCCCCACATGCCGTGCATCGCGGTGGCCACCGTGTCGCGCGCTTTGAACGCCCACATACCGGCCATGAATTGCGCCAGGCCGCCAAAGGTGGCCGCGAACGAAGCAAGGTACAGATCGGTGTTCGCGCCGCCATACCAGTGCGCCATATGCGCGGCGACAATGAAGGTCGCGCCCGCAAATCCAAACAGCCCGAGAACGGAAGGCGCGGCGATCGGCTGCAGATAGATTTGCGCCGGCACCGTGTCCATAGTCTCGTGGCCGTTAACTCGTACTCCCGTTGCCATTTTTCCTCCTTCTACAAACCTCCTCTTCGATGGAGATGAACTGCTACGCACCACCACTTTGATTATTGCGCCCGAGGGAAACGGAAAAATACACGCAACCCTGTAGAGATGGACGGTCCTTCCGTGTATAGCCGCGGCAGCGAGAATCCGGGGCGAGGTTGTCGTACACTTTCCTATACTGCACTGACGAGGGTGTTTACCTATGGCTGCCAATGCGGTATCGGGCCCGAAGTCGGCGAATTTCGACGTTCGTAAGTCGTTGTTGGAGACGTTTGCGATCAACGAGAAAGTCAACCAATTGCTGCTCAGTCATATTGCCGAGGCTGCCTGGCAAGCGCCACCGCCGTCTGGCAAGGGCCGCTCCATTGGGGCTATCGCAGCGCACATACATAATGTGCGGCTGATGTGGCTTTCCGCTGCGGACAAAAGCGGCAAGCATCCTGCCAAGCTCGATCCCGACAAGGCCACTCGCGCGCAGGTGCAAAGTTCGCTCAAAGCCAGCGCCGCCTCCATCCATGCGCTTCTAGAGAAGGCGCTCAACGATCCTGCCGGCAAAGTGCCGCATTTCAAACCGGACGTGGTCGCCTTTGTGGGCTACTTGATTGCCCACGACTCGCATCATCGCGGGCAAATCGCCATGCTGGCGCGCCAAGTCGGTCACCCAGTACCGACGCAAACGGGATTTGGCTTGTGGGAGTGGGGCAGTTTGTGGCACGAATGCGGTTTCGGCAAATGAGCAGAAAATTCCGCGTGGACCTGGCCGTGCTCGCTGCCGCTTTTCTGATGGGAGCGTTTGCGCGCAATGCCGTGGTTCAATCGCAGTCTGCACCCCCAAAGACACTGACTTGGCACACTTTGGAGTTCGCCATCGTTCGTTATAACGAAAACGCTCCAAACTCCTGGAATATTTATCACTCCGAGAAAAAAGGCGTGTTGCTGGTGCGCCTGTGGAAGCGCTACCTGCTGGTGAATGTGCAGGATCAAGAAGTGTTTGACATCGACCCCGAGAAAATTAAGGTGCTGACCGATGCCGTGGAGTTGTCCGTGGCGGACATCCCGGACCAGCCGATAGAGACGCCGGATTTTGTGGAACGGAATGTGGGGAGCATGGACCGCGTTCGTTTTCGCTTAGGCAAAAACGGGCACTTTCTGGAATTGCAGCTTCCGCTTGGCCTGAACGGCCGCCCCATTTATTAATTATTGATGCGGAGTTGCCGGGTGCGCCGGCTGTTGCGGGGAAGTCCCGGGCTTGCCGGAATCCATGTAAGTTTGCGGGGGCATGGGCGCCTTGGCGCGGGGTTGCTCCGCGCGATACACGCCATAAAACCACGGTATCCCTAACGCCCCGGGCGCTACACCCACATTCACTTTATCTCCGGGGTGAAACCGGTCGTAGTCGTCGGTATCCACGCCAAGGCGCTCAATCTTTCGGTCTTCGCGCCAGGAGTAGACAAACAACCGGCGCGTGCCGCGAACCACTCCTTTCATCAAGTAGCGGCCTTCCACGGTGGTCTCGTGGAACTCTATCTTTCTGGGGGAGTCGAGCTTGCCATTCAGAAAGAGCGCCGCGGACAAAAGGAAAGGAATGGGAATCAGCCCCGTGAACAGGTGGCGGAGAATTTCGATATCCTTGCGGGCCCGCGCCTGGCGATCCAGGAAAATGGCCAGCGCCAGCGTGGCGAAAAAAACCAAGCCGAAAAATACCAGCATGGCATCGACATCCAGGGGAGGATAGACCTGGCTCACATAAGGGAAGAGCAACGAACCCGCCAGGAAGAAGGCCATCTGCCGCAGCAGTCTGCGGCGAAACACGAGTTCGGCCGCTGCCGAAGTTAGTCCGCAGTGGGGACACTGATCACTGGTGCGCGGAGATCCACAATCCAGGCAACGTGTCATGAATTCTAGTATACGGCGGGACGGCAGGATGACTAACTGGCTGCCAGTTTCGCAAGCAAATCCCGATAGTGGCGCTCGCTTTGATCTTCGCGGAGTTCCACGGTGACGCCCATGCCCAGGCCCGGTTCGACGCGCTTGACCGAGCATTCGAGCCACATGGGATGGTCCACTGCAAGACACGCGCGAAAACCGGCACCGACCCAGAGCACATCGTCGGCCTCGATGAACATGCCACCCTCGCTGATATCGCGGGTGCGCGCGCGCAAACGAGCCGAACCCCACTCGATTTCCAGCATCGCTTGATAGCGGTAACGAGGCGCTCTCCGCCGCTCTAAGCGGCTCCCTTCTGAAGCTCCCTTGTGCATGAACGCGGCACCCTCAGCATGAACGATAGCGCGCAGATCCAGCCCGAGCAGCGTGCCTCTGCCATGAAGATACGACACAAGGAGCTATGATGTTTCTGACACCGGCAAGCCGTGTTTTGTTCCCGCCATTTGCCAGTTGGACACAAAAGATGAAGGCACTTTAACCGGGCAACGTGGCAGGCATCGGCGCCTATCACCTGCAAGTGCGCCAGAATGCGCTAAAATTCCCGCGGCGCGCCCAGACGTGCATTCACGGTGGAGGCGAAACACCTCGTGGCTCTCGAAAATGGATTATTGCGGCACTTAATTTCGGACGCGTACACACCGGAGAGCCTGCTAAGGATCAAGCAGGTGCTGGCGGAATACCGCACGCACGCGATCGAGCCGGTCGCTCACGGATTGTTCGCGGCCAGTTCGAGCCAGGCAGTCGACTCCGTGACCGGCTACCAAAATGTGTGGGTGCGGGACAACGTCATGGTCGCCGACTCTTTGCGGCGCCGCGGACATGTCGCGGAGGCAGTGGCGTGCATGCAGGGTTTAACGCAGTTCTTCGCTACCCAATTGCCGCGGTTCCGCGAAATTATTGACGATCCCGTACACGTTTTGCGGGAAGACGCCAGCCGCAGGCCGCATATCCGTTTCACCGCACAAACTCTGGCGGAACTGCCGGAAACCTGGCCACAGGCGCAAAATGACGCACTGGGACACGCGCTGTGGTTTCGGTTCGTTTTGGCCAACAGTGGTGCGCTGCCGATGACGACAGAGGATCTCGAGATTTACGGGGTGTTTCCCCGCTACTTCGAGGCCATTGAATACTGGCGGGACCGCGACAGTGGCGCGTGGGAAGAAGGACGCAAAATCAACAATTCCAGCGTGGGCGCCGTGGTGGCCGGGCTGGAAGAAATGCTCAAGCAGGAAGAGCGCGCGGCATCCGGAAAATCGCGGACAGAGAAACTGGCTGCATTGGTCGCTAAAGGCCGGGAACGCCTGGAGAGCACGCTGCCGTTTGAGTCACCTCCGGAACGGCTGGTCGATTCGGCGCTGCTCTTCCTCGTTCATCCCTTGAACGTCATCCGCACCCGCGCCATGCAGGACGCGATTCTGAACCTGGTGCAGGCGCGATTGAAGGGAGATGTGGGGATCAAGCGCTACGCCGGCGATTCGTACTTCTGCCAGGATTACGACGAATGGTTCACCCCGAGCCAGATGAGCGCTGATTTCAGCGAGCGGCTGGATTTTCGCGACGCGCATCTGCAGCCGAATTGCGAAGCGCAATGGTGCATCTTCGATCCGCTGCTCTCCATTGTTTATGGCCAGCGATTTCTCGAGGATCGCTCCGATCACGGGAGCTTTGCGAAGCAAGTGCACTACTTCAATCGCTCGTTGGCGCAAGTCACCGCGGCAGGAGCCTGCCCCGAGCTTTATTTCTTGAAACATGGAAGTTATATTGCCAATGGCAACACCCCACTGGCATGGACCCAAGCCAACCAGGCGCTCGCTCTCTACCTGATGGAACAGTCCGTAGGAGAAAATAGATGAGTCCGAAGCGGAACGTCGGAACAGCGTTAGCTTTTGTTTTGTGTATGTGCATATGGTTTGCGCCATCGGCCAGCGCGCAGCTCGAACGCAACTCCCTGGCACAAACTCCCCCGATGGGCTGGAATAGCTGGAACAAATTCGCCTGCAACGTCAGCGAAGACCTGATCAAGTCCGTGGCCAATGCCATCGCGACTAACGGAATGAAAGACGCCGGCTATCAGTACGTCGTGATCGACGATTGCTGGCAAGTAAGCCGCGACGAAAATGGCTTCATTGTTGCTGATCCACAGCGCTTCCCTTCGGGAATAAAGGCGCTGGCGGACTACGTGCACGCGAAAGGCCTGAAATTTGGGCTTTACTCCGACGCAGGCACCAACACTTGCGCGGGCCGCCCCGGCAGCCAGGGCCATGAGTATCAAGACGCGCTGCAATACGCGCGCTGGGGCGTGGACTACCTGAAATACGACTGGTGCAACACCGGCACGCGCAACGCCGAAGAAGCCTACACCACCATGAGCAAGGCGCTGCTGGCTACCGGCCGCCCCATCGTTTTCAGCATGTGCGAATGGGGCACGGCGAAACCTTGGCTGTGGGCCAAAGGCATCGGCAACCTATGGCGCACCACCGACGACATCAGCGACAAATGGCACAGCATGAAAAAATATCCGGACGGCAATTGCTGCGAGCATGGCATGGTCGACATTCTGGATTTGCAGGTCGAACTGTATCCCTACGCCGGGCCGGGCCACTGGAACGATCCGGACATGATGGAAGTTGGCAATGGCGGTATGACTATTCCCGAATATCGCGCGCATTTCAGTTTTTGGGCGCTGCTGGCCGCGCCACTGATTGCCGGAAATGATGTGCGATCCATGTCGCCGGAAATCAAAGAAATTCTGACGAACGCGGAGGTCATTGCCGTCAATCAAGACAAGTTGGGCAGCGAAGGCCGGCGCATTTGGAAAAATGGCGATCTGGAAATGTGGTCGAAGCCGCTGGCCGATGGCAGCCGCGCGGTGATCCTGTTCAATCGCGGGACCGCGGAGAACGAAGTGCGCGTTTCCTGGGACCAGATTGGCTATCCGAATCATCTGTCGGCCCAGGTGCGCGACCTTTGGGCGCACAAGGACGTGGGTTCGTTCACCGGCAGCTATGCCGCCAACGTCCCGTCGCATTCCGTGGTCATGGTGAAGATTACGCCGTAGCGCCGGCCAAGCGCTGGGACACTGTGTTGAGATCCTTCGGCCAAAAGCTGGCCTCAGGATGACATAGCTGAATGGTTGCGCGTGCCGGTTGGCTTTGCGACTGGACCCCGCACGCGTCACCCAGCAAAATGAATCGCTGGTGCTCTGACGAGTGTCTAATCACGTAATCGGTAGCAAAAGAAAGCGATCAATGGAACTGCCACCAAACTACCACGCTGGTCCTTCCGACTTTCTAGCCGTAGAACGCACGTTTCTGGCGTGGATTCGCACCGGGCTGGCGCTGATGGCTCTGGGCTTTGTCCTGGCGCGCTTCGGGCTGTTCCTGAAGGAGTTCACGGTGGTCCGGCCGGGTGCGCAGGACATCTCCTATGGATACTCACTGTGGTTTGGCACCGGATTGATTCTGCTGGGCGTGCTGGTTTGCGTGCTGTCGCTGATCCGCTACCTGCGCCTCGTCGGTCAACTGCGGTCGGGGTCGCGTTCCTTCGATAACACGTCGGCGCTCGCGGTAGGCGTGGCGATTTTACTCGGTGTCTTGGGATTGGCCATGAGCTATTATCTGGTGGCCACGCGCCATGTTTCGGCGCCCGATTCTCCCAAGGTGAAGGAGGGCTCTATGTCCGCAGTTCCCGAAGCAATCCTGGAAAACGGCATTGTGCGCATCGCCAGCGCGCACTCCGTTGCGGAAACGGTTGCGAAGCTGGAGACGATCCTGCAGGCGAAAAACGTCAAACTTTTTGCAGTTGTGGACCATAGCGGCGAAGCGGAAAAGGCGGGCTTGAGCATGCCCAATACCAAGTTGCTCATCTTCGGGAATCCCAAAGCCGGGACACCGCTGATGCTGGCATCACCGAGCGTGGCTCTGGACTTTCCTCTGAAAATTCTCGTGGCCGAAGATGCCGCTGGCAAAACCTGGGTTTCCTACAATGCTCCGGAGTACCTGCAAAAACGTCACAACCTCCCAACGAACCTCCTACCGAATATTGCGGTGATTGACGAGCTGGCCAGCAACGCCGCGCAGTAGTGTTGCGGCATAAGTGCGGAAGAATGTCGCGGCATTTTTCAATCCGGTGCGTGGCGGCCGTGCTGATGGCCGCCTTGCTTTTCGCACAAGAGCCCGCGCCGGTGCGCGTGAACGTTCGGCTGGTGCAGGTAAACGTGATCGTAAGAGACCGGTCGGGCAATCCGGTCACAGGCCTAAGCAAGGATGATTTCGAAATCACCGACAACGACAAACCGCAGAAAATCAGTTTTTTTGAAGGGGAAAATGCCGTGGTGGCAAAATCGCCTGCTCCACTTCCCGCGAACGTGTTTTCCAACCGCATCGACGCCGAAACGCAAGCAACCTCCGGCATAACCGTTGTGCTGTTCGACCTGTTGAATACCGCATTCGCCGATCAGGTTTCGGCCCGGGATCGCTTGGTGCAAGTGCTGCGGCAGATTCCGCCGGGCCAGCGCATTGGTGTTTATGCGCTGTTACGCGAATTGACCATCCTGCATGACTTCACGGACAACCCGGCGCAACTGGCGGGCGTGCTTGAACAGTTGCAAGGACAGACGTCGCACGCACTCACGAATTCCGAAGAAGCGCCGTTGCCCAAGCCCATCGAATCACCGGCAACGAAGGCAGCGCTGGAAGTTCTCGTGCACCTGACGGACGGGGCGCAACGCGTGTCGAAGGACTACTACAACCTGGACCGGGGGACCATCACGCTCAACGCCATCGAAATGATTGCCAATCACCTGGCTTCGACCACAGGAAGAAAAAATCTGATTTGGATTTCGGGGTCATTTCCCTTCACGTTGGGGCTCACAGATCAAGATTTGAAAAAAATGAAAAATGACAGTCCGAACCGGCAACGTGGACCCTTTGAGGGTCCCTTTGAGCAAGCAATGCGGGCAGTAAGCAACGCGAATATGGCTATTTATCCTGTGGACGCCCGAGGATTGATGGCGTTGGCAGATTACGATGCGGGGACTGCTATGGCGAAAACATCGCACACAAATCCAGATATCGCCACCACGCACATGGAAAATATGGACACTATAGAAAACCTGGCGAGCAAATCCGGGGGACAAGCTTTCTTCAATACCAATGACCTACAGAAAGCGGTGCGCACCGCGCTGGACGACGGGCGGATGACCTACACGCTGGGATTTTATCCGGAGCCGACGGTGCAGAATAAATTCCACACGCTCAAGGTCCAGGTGAATCGCAAGGACGTCACGCTGCGTTACCGGCAGGGATACTTTGCGGTAGGCGAACGTCCAGCAGATATTAACCCGAACGCCGTGTTACGGGAGCTGCTAGCCAGCCCGCTGGATGCTTCGAGCATTGGGATAACCGCTGAGTTGCAAGCACCGACGGCAAACGGTGGAGCGTGGACGGTCAATCCAGTCATCGATTCGGACGACCTGGCGCTGGACGATCGGGCAGGAAGACGCGTAGGACAATTGCAGATTGTTTATTCCGTGCAGGATAAGACCGGAAAGGAATTGGCAGGAGTGCGCGACGAAGTGAATCTGGACGTCAAGCCAGCCGTCTGGAAGGTAATTCAAGCGAAGGGCCTGGCGCTGCAAAAACAGTTTACGCCCCCGGCGAACGCCACAACAATTCGCATTGCGGTGTACGACCCGGGAAGCGGACGAAGCGGATGCGTTTCCGTCCCGTTGAACCCGAACTGAACCATTTCCCTGGTGCCCGATCCGGCGTACGGGAAAAACACATTCCTCGGATAACAGGCGCTCTAGAAATGACATGCAGCAAATGCCAGCAATTGGAGCAGCGTGAGAGCTGCGACGCCAAGGAGCCTTCGGAAAATGTCAAAGACAATCCTCGGGGGTGTGAAAAGCTCCACTGGTTGCCAAGCACTTATGTCGGAGCCTCGAAAAACAGCGGCGTGAAGCCGCTGCTACAGTTCGGCCCCCGGTGCGAACCACGTTCTTTGGCGGCCGGCTAGAAGATCGAACGATGCTTGGGGTTCGCAGCCAGGAAATGCTCGATTTTTTCCACTGGCTGGATGCCGCCGCGGGCGCCGACTGCGGTGCAATTGAGTGCGGCAGCGGCGCAGGCAAATTCGAGTTGGCGTTGCAGCGGCCATGCTTGCAGGAAGCCGTAAATGAATGCGGCATGAAATGTGTCTCCGGCGCCGGTGGTGTCGACCGCATCGATGACATAAGCGGGAGCATAGTAAAATTGCTGGCCATCCCACACGAGCGCCCCGTCTTCGCCCAACGTTGCGCCCGTTAAACGGCAATCGTAGTGCCGATGCACCTGAGGTAACGCGCTGCGCAAGTCCGAATCGCCGGTTAAGCGCGTGGGAATATCGCGGCTGGTGATCAGGAAATCAATGTTGGGCAAAAGGGATTCGTAGCTGGGATAAAGATCGTCGAGATCGGCAACCACGGGAATGTGGGCTTCGTGCGCCCATTGCGCGGCTTGCGCGGCGGCGCACGTGTCGTGACCGTCCAGGTGCAGAACGCGCGAGTTCACGATCCACTCGCGGCACAGTTCCTCGGGCAACAAGGTCAGCTGCGGATCGCGTTTCCACAGCACGGTACGATCGCCATGAGGATCGACCAGGATGAAGGCCTGTTGGCTCTGGCACCCGCGCGCGGTTAACAAATGGGTCTCGATGCCAAGCCGCTCGAATTCCGCGCGGTGAAGTTGCGCGGCGTGGTCTTCGCCGAGCTTGCCGATGTAGCGCGTGCGCAACCCCCATTGCTGGCACGCGGCCATCGCCGAAGCCACTTGTCCGCCCAAATAAGTATTGGCCGAATGGATTTCGACCTTCGATCCGTTTTCGGGAAAGTGAGGAACGGGAATAACTGTGTCGGTAGCGTTCAGGCCTACGCCGACAACATCCACTTTTGCGATGTCTGCCATTCGCGAAGAAATACTGTATCAGTGAAAGCGCGTGGTGCGCCAAAGCTCCCCGGTTTGCACAAGCGGAGGAAAATGAGGGTTGCGGGGGAGGTAGCCACGTGATAGCCTGAGCGAACAAAAGGCGAATCACTGGAGCGACTCCTATGCCCGATTCTCTCGCCGTACGTCTGGCTGCCGTTACTCCTATTGATATGGCGCACGCTCAGGCGCCCCGCAGCTCGACGGCCTTGGCGCGTGTGGCCCAGGTTCTGGACACCTTTACGGAACGCGACCCCCATGGCGAGCTTCTGACCGCAGTGCGCCACTACCCTGCCCGCGAACCGCAGTGGGCGGAATTTCCGGCATGGGCCAACGAAGATTTGCGCGCGGCCTACCTAAAGAAAGGCATTCGCCAGCTGTACACGCACCAGGCTGCCGCCGCGGAGTCCATCCAAGCCGGAAAAAACGTGGTGGTGGTGACGCCGACGGCCAGCGGTAAAACGCTGTGCTACAACCTGCCGGTCTTGGACGCGATCCTGAAAGATTCAGACACGCGCGCGCTGTATTTGTTTCCCACGAAAGCGCTGGCGCAGGATCAGCTGGCGGAACTCTACGACTTGAACCAGCGCATGGAAAACCGCTTCGGCGTTTACACCTACGACGGCGATACGCCCAGCGACGCGCGCAAAGCCATCCGCGAGAAAAGCCACATTGTTTTGACCAATCCCGACATGCTGCACACCGGCATTCTGCCGCACCACACGCGCTGGACCCGCCTGTTCGAGAATTTACGTTACATCGTCATCGACGAACTGCACACCTATCGCGGCGTGTTTGGCAGCCATCTGTGCAACGTGCTCCGGCGCTTGCGGCGCATCGCGCAGTTTTACGGACGCACGCCGCAGTTCATTTGTTGCTCGGCCACCATCGCCAATCCGGGGGAACTGGCGTCGCGGCTGATTGAAGACGAGGTAGAAGTGCAGGCGGAAAATGGCGCGCCCTCCGGGGAAAAGACCTTTGTCTTCTACAATCCTCCGGTAGTGAATCGCGCGTTAGGGATTCGGCGAAGCTACATCAACGAAGCGTCGCGAGTTTCGCAGGAATTCTTGAAGCACGATTTACAGACGATGGTGTTCGCGAACTCACGGCTGCACACGGAAATCATTCTCACGTATCTGCAACAGGCCAATCCGCAGTTTCCGGGAAAGCCGGAAACGATTCGTGGGTACCGTGGTGGCTATTTGCCCACGGAACGGCGCGAGATCGAACGTGGCCTGCGCGGCGGAGAGATCCGTGGCGTGGTCACCACTTCCGCGATGGAATTGGGTATCGACGTGGGCTCATTGGATGCCGTGGTGATGGCCGGCTATCCCGGAACCATCGCGGCCACCTGGCAGCGCGCGGGTCGCGCTGGACGCCGCAGCGGAAGTTCCTGCGCGGTGCTGGTGGCTTCTTCCGCGCCGCTCGATCAATTTATCGTGCGCCACCCGGACTATTTTTTTGGCAACACGCCGGAACACGCCTTCATCCAGCCGGATAATCTGGAAATTCTGATCAATCATCTGAAGTGTGCGGCGTTTGAATTGCCCATTTCGCCCAAGGAGAAATTCGGCGATGTGGATGTGCCGGACCTGTGCGCGCGACTGGCCGACGCGGGTTATCTGCATCGCGCCGGCGAAAATTATCATTGGACCAATGAGGCGTATCCCGCCGACACCATCAGTTTGCGTTCTGTCACCAGCGACAATTTCATTATCATCGACATCACTGGCGCGCCTGTGGTCATCGGCGAAGTGGATTTCGTCAGCGCCTTGACCACCGTTCACGAGAAAGCCATTTACCTGCACGGCGCGCAGCAGTATCACGTGGAGCATCTCGATTTCAAAGAGCGCAAAGCCTACGTGAAGCAAGTGGACGTGGATTACTACACGGACGCGATCCGCTACACGCAGGTGCGCGTGCTGGAGATTGCCGAGACTACGTCAAACCCACCCAACTCTTCCGCGCACAGCCATTCGCACGGCGATGTGCTGGTGCGCTCGCAAGTGGTCGGCTTCAAGAAAATCAAATTCTTCACCAACGAAAATATCGGCTCGGGCAAGCTGGAACTGCCCGAAAACGAAATGCACACCACTTCGTATTGGCTGACGCTGCACCGGCCGTTGCTGGAATCGCTGCCGCACAGCATCAGCGAGCGGCAATCGGGCATGTTTGGACTGCTGCACGCCATGGAATCGGTGGCCACGCTGCTGCTGATGTGCGACGGGCGCGACTTGGGCACAGCGATTGGTGAACGCCCGCCGTCGCCCGACAGTCCCGGACCGGTTGCGGTAGTGGAGAACGACGATTTGCGGTCCGCGGCCGCGGAACCCTGGATGACGGGGCAAAAGGAATTTTTCGAGCCGAATCTGTATCTCTATGACGCGTACCCGGGAGGCATCGGCTTCTCGCAACCGTTGTTCCGCGCGCACCAGCTACTTATCTATAAGACCCGTGAACTGATTCAAGCTTGCCCATGCGAAGCGGGCTGTCCTTCTTGTGTGGGACCTGCCGGAGACTTGGCTTCACGCGCTAAGGAAGCGGCGCTGGCGATTTTGGACCGCGTGTGTGCGGGCACAGGCTTTGCGATTGCCATGCGTCCAGAAGGTGCAGAATGAGACCCAAGACGCAAGGATTGTGCGGACATGGGGCGCAGCAGCGCGGCGCCCCTACGAGACGAGAGAAGCGGGAGCAAGGCATGGTTGAGGACGGGCTATGGCCAGCTTAAGTGACAAATTCGTGCGCCTGTCGGCGCTGAAGCCCGCGCGCACGTATCCGTCGCGGCCGCCCAACTTGCGCCTGCCCGATGAGACCGATCCGATCAGCCACCTGCTGGGCGGCGGGATTGCCCGCAATCAATACGGAGAGCACCTGGCGATACGCAACTGGTTCTCGACGCCGGAATTTGCGCCACCGGCTCCGAACGCGTTAGAACTGCTGACGCGTACGCGGGATCAAACCCTGAGTGCGCGAACACGCGCGGCTCTGGCTGATCCGGAACGCTGGCTTTTCCTCGACACGGAAACGACCGGCCTCTCCGGCGGAACCGGCACCTATGCGTTTCTGGTCGGGCTGGCCTGGTGGGATTCCGGCGGTTTGCAAGTGGAGCAACTGTTCCTGCGCGATTTGCACGAGGAGTATTCGTTGCTGCAGGAGCTGTCCGCGCGACTCGCGGATCGGCCGGTGCTAGTTACCTTCAACGGGAAAACGTTCGATTGGCCGCTGCTGGAAAACCGCTTCACGATGACGCGGGCGATCCGCGTGCCAAAACTGGCGGCGCACCTGGATTTGCTGCATCCGGCACGCGCACTTTGGAAATTGCGGTTGGGTACGGTGCGGCTGGTGGAACTCGAGCGCTACGTGATGGATCCCGCGCGTCTCGGCTGGCGCCGCGAAGACGATGTGCCCTCCGCGATGATTCCGCAGTTTTACTTCGATTATTTGCGAGGCGGCAGCGGTCAGCCGCTTGCCGGTGTGGTGCGACACAATCAGATGGACCTGCGGGGACTGGCCGCGCTGTTCGGCAAAATCAATGATCTGTTGGAATCGCGCGAAGAGGCCTTCGCTGCAACCGATTCTCTCGACCTGTTTGGCCTGTCCAAATTTCTCGACCGCAAAGGCGAGAAGGAACGCGCGCACTCAGCCTGCTCGTTTGCCTTGAATGCCGGGCTGCCGGCGGAATTGCGCCCGAAAGCGACGCGCGCGCTGGCACAAATGGCCAAAAAACGAGGAGAGCACGAACGCGCCGCGCTGCTGCTCCACGAACTGGTGACGAATCCAGACGAAACGCTGTTCGCGTGCGAACAACTGGCCATGTACTACGAACGGCGCGCGCGCGATCTGGCCCGTGCCATCGAATTTGCGGAGCTTGGCTTGCAGACGTTGCAGTGGGAACAACGCCGTTCGCGCGTTCCCTACGCCAGCGCACGGCAGAGGCGTTTGGAAGAAAAGTTCATGTGCCGGATAGAGCGTTTGCGGCATCGCATGAACAGCCCCGGTAAGGCCGCGGTCCCACCACTCTTATCGCAAGAACCGGCCACGCCGACCGCGGAGCATCGTTGACCGAGCAGATTCCCTGCGGAATTTGGAGGTACAAACCGGATGGATTCCACAGCGGCAACAAGGCAATCTAATGCTGGAGGAACTATGGCCACTACCGAACAGGCATATTTCCACAACGAACTTCAACATCGTCACGAACGTTTAAAGGCCGCCACGCAGGCCAATCCCGCGGACGCATCGCTGAAAAACCTGCTCGCCAGCGTAGACGCGGCGCTTTCGCGGCTGAAAAAGGGCACCTTCGGCATCTGCGAAGAGTGTCACGACACGATTGAAGCGGATCGCTTGCTGTGTGACCCGTTGCTGCGTTTTTGCCTCGACCACCTTTCGCAGGACGAACAGCGGGCGCTGGAAAAAGACTTGGTGCTGGCCGCGGGCATTCAGAAAGCGCTGTTGCCCCGCCAGGATTGGGCCGTGGACGGCTGGAAGGCTTGTTACCACTATCAGCCGGCGAACCTGGTAAGCGGCGATTATTGCGACTTGATCGAAAACGAAGATGGCTTCCTGTTTCTGCTAGGCGACGTTTCTGGCAAAGGCGTGGCCGCGTCCATGCTCATGAGCCATTTGCACGCCACGTTCCGCACTCTGGCCAGCCAGAAGCTGCCTCTGCAAAACATGGTGCAACACGCGAATCGGCTGTTCGCGGAAAGCACGGTCGCGGGGCAGTTTGCCACCATGATTGTCGGCGCGGCCCGCCCGGACGGCAAAGTCACTTATGTCAGCGCCGGGCACCTGCCGCTCTTTCATATTTCTGATGAAGGCGTGTGCGCTCGCGAAGCTACGGGTGTGCCCTTTGGCATGTTCGGCACCACCGATTTTCCAATGTGCGAACTCACGCTGGTTCCGGGCGACAACCTGCTCTTGTACACGGACGGTTTGACCGAGGTGTTTAACGCCGCGGGCGAGGAGTTTGGCATTCCGCGGGTGCGCTCACTCGCCAATCGCCACGGTTGTTCCGAACCACAAACGCTCCTAAAGGCGTGCCTGGAGGAAGTGCACAGCTTCGCGCCGTCTTCGACACAAGCGGATGACTTAACCCTACTGGTGTTGCACCGATCCAACTAACCTCCCGCGTGCACCGCAATACCAGCCTGAATACATGGTTAGGCGGCAGGGGCGATCGCTGATTGTGCGAATCGGCCGAGAATCCACGGTGTTCTCGGAGTGGGAGTTGCAGTGGCGGGCCATTAGCGGTTGCGCACCTGAGAGATTTTCCGATAACTCCACCTACCGAGGCCTACGGTGGTCTTGAGACGAAGTGGTTGTATCATAAGGCCCATCTCACGATGGTGAAATGGTTGCATGTTCACTGCAGACGAGTTGCGACAAGTCAAAATCTTTGCCTGTCTTGAAGAAGCAGAACGCGCACGCCTAGCGCACACCATCGCCGATGTTCGGTTAAAGCCGGGCGAATGGTTCGTTCGAGAAGGCGAGCCCGCCTGTTTCTTCGTCGTTTTCGAAGGTCAGCTGAGGTTAGTCATTGACGTTCACGGAAAACCGACCGAGTTTGCCGGGTTCGAGGCCAATGGGGGCGATTTCCTAGGGGAAGTGGCTCTACTGGTAGGCACTCCGTTTTTTGGCTCGGCACGAGCCACGATTTCGTGCCGCATCGCCCGCCTCGATAAACAGCAGTTTTTTCACCTGATTCGAGATTCGACACAGGCCCGCGCAATGATTCTGCAATCCTTCGGTGAACGGATATTGCGAATCCAGGAACGTACCCTTTCCTTGCAAGCATCGCGGGTATTCATCTTTGGCCGCAATAAAGACACAGACTGCCATGAAATCCGCGCCTTTCTCTCCGCCAACCGTATCCCTTTTGAGTGGATTGATCGTGACCTCTACCCAGAGCAAGTGCCTCCGGGCGCCTCCGATGATCCGGATTGCCCTGCAGTTAGTGTTGACGGAAAACTCTTCGCTGCGCCGCCCGCAGCTAGAGAAGTGGCGAAAGCCTTGCAATTGCAGACGGAACCCAGTCGGGACCGCTATGACGTGCTTATTGTCGGCGGCGGACCTGCCGGCATGGCCGCAGCAGTCTATGGGAGTTCTGAAGGGCTTACCGCGCTCATTGTCGAGCGCTGTGCATGCGGCGGGCAAGCCGGCACCTCATCGCGCATTGAAAACTACCTGGGCTTTCCCGAGGGCATTTCAGGGAACGATCTGACTGAACGCGGATTCAAGCAGGCCACTCGATTTGGTGCCGAAGTCGCATTGACGCGATCCGTTGAAAAGCTTACTCCCTCAGCCCACGGCTACCTCTGCGAGCTTGACGAAGGCCAAACAGTGGTTGCCCGTACCGTAGTGCTGGCTACAGGCGTGGACTGGCGACGGCTGCAAGCGAAAGGCGAGGACCGGTTGATTGGTCGCGGCATATTTTATGGAGCAGCCCGGCACGAGGCGACCAACGTTGTCGGCAAAAAGGTGTTTGTCGTCGGAGGCGGCAATTCAGCCGGGCAAGCAGCGATGTTTTTATCGAGCTATGCGGCAGAAGTGAACATATTGGTGCGGGGCGAAGGGCTGCAGCAAAGCATGTCGCAATACCTGATCGACCAGATTGCATCGAAATCCAACATCGCAGTGCTCCCCTTTTCTCAAGTCGATTCAGCCCATGGTGAAGATCGCCTGGAACGCATCGAGGTTCGCGTGCAAGCGCCGCGGGCGACGCAGAAACTTGTCAGCTACGAAGCCGACGCCTTGTTTGTGATGATTGGCGCTGATGCCTACACGTCGTGGCTGCCAGAGGAAATCGAGCGGGATTCACGCGGTTATGTCTGCACCGGGAGCGATTTGAGTGCCTGGAAGCTTAAACGGCATCCATTCCCGTTAGAGACAAGTATGCCCGGCGTCTTCTGCGCCGGTGACGCGCGCCATAACTCGATCAAACGAGTATCGAGTGGAGTGGGCGAAGGCAGCATGGCCATCGCCTTTATCCATCAATACCTGGCCCTAGAAGAAAAACGATAAGCGTTTGCGCAAGCCAGAACGCGAGCCGTGTGGCCGTTCGGCAACCTCCAAACCCCTGCTAATCGCCGTAATCACCGAAATACGCACTTGGTCCGCTTGGTTTAGGAGGCGCGGGCAAACACTGATCGCATGCGAATGGGCCCAGAATTGGCGGTGTTGGCAGGGATGGGAGCTGCGGTCGCGGGCCAGTTGAGTTTCTTGATCCACTTTTCCCAGAGCGGGGCGTCGCCGCCTTCCAGGGTGATGCAATCGCTGGCCTCGCAGCGGAAAAACACATTGACCGACGATGAACTCTTAAACTCCCAAGCATCTGGAGTGTCTACGCGAATGGTGCGCTCGGGATATTTCCGTTTGAGCGCATCGCGATACGCGGCGAAAAATCCGGAAGCGAGTTCCGCGGAATCGAAGTGCAAGCGCGTGAACAGCATCAGGTTCTGCTTGTTGTCTTTTTGCTCGTAGGTGGCGTAATCGTCGCCGTCCCAACCGGTCATTACCTTCTTGGCGCGCTCTTCGTCCAAAAACTGCTTCAACACTTCCTTCCAACCGAATTCGCCCATGACATTTTCTTCGAGCTTCGTCCAGCCCTCACCCGGGACGCCGTCGGGGAGATCGACCTTCACGGCCACGGGTTGTTTATTCTCGCGATAAAGCAGGGGATGCATGATCTGCTGCGTTCCGCTGGGCGGGCGATCGAAAACGGGGGCAATTGCAGCAGGTCGTGATGAATCTGATCGTTAACAGCATCGAAGCGATGAAGGAAGTCGATGGAATACGAGAGATGGTCATCCGGTCGCAGCGAGACCAGGAGGGACAACTTCTGATTTCGATCACTGACACCGGCGTGGGCATCCCGCCGCAACTCGCGGAGCAGATTTTCGATCCATTCTTTACGACGAAAGCCCACGGCACGGGCATGGGACTTCGCATCTGCCGCTCCATCATCGAATCACATGGTGGGCGCTTGTGGGCGGTAGGCTCCCACGGGCGCGGCGCGACCTTTCATTTGAACTTACCCGGCGAGGTCCAGGGCCGCAGGCATACAAGTCGAGGTGTCAGCGCCTGAGCCAGCAGGGCTTCCCGGTAAAGTTCGTACTAGCTGCTTTCCGCCAGGAGCCCATTCCACCAAACAATTTCTTGTCTTTAGAAGCCGTGACGGGCGTAGAATGGCCGCCTGGAAAAGATTCCCATGAAAAATCACATGATCAATTTCAGGCCTTGGTTACGTCTCCGAAACTGGTACTGGGTGAAAACGAAGCCCCGGCTGTTCTTACTTGAGAAAGCCATGACCGCCACCGAGAATGGACTCACCAAGGAACTGGCAAATCAGTTGGCCAAAGCGGCGTTAAGAAAGTCGACTGCGAGCGTCGCCAACCTTCATCGGGTGTCGAGTTCCTCGCAGGAACCAAGAAAACTAGGTCCCGATTAACGGAGTAATCGCTGAAGTACACTTGCTGGCCCGCACTTTTGCAATGTGGTTTAGGCGGCGGAGGCGAGCACTGATTGCTTGCGAATGGGCCCGGAATTGGCGGTGTTGGCGGGGGTGGGAGTTGCGTTGGCGGGCCAGCCTAATTTCTTGGTCCACTTTTCCCAGATGACGGCGTCTCCGCCTTCCAGCGTGATGCACTGGTCCGCTTGGCAGCGGAAAAATACATTCACCGAAGACGAGCTCTTAAACTCCAGACCATTTGCGGCATCGACGCGAATGGTGCGCTCGGGATATTTCCGTTTGAGCGCATCGCGATACGCGGCGAAAAATCCGGAAGCGAGTTCCGCGGAATCGAAGTGCAAGCGCGTGAACAGCATCAGGTTCTGCTTGTTGTCTTTCTGCTCGTAGGTGGCGTAATCGTCGCCGTCCCAACCGGTCATTACCTTCTTGGCGCGCTCTTCGTCCAAAAACTGCTTCAACACTTCCTTCCAACCGAATTCGCCCATGACATTTTCTTCGAGCTTCGTCCAGCCATCCCCGGGCACGCCTTCGGGAAGATCGACCTTCACGGCCATAGGCTGTTTGTTCTCGCGGTAAAGCAGGGGATGCATGATCTGCTGCGTTCCGCTGGGCGGACGATCGAAAACGGGGGCAAAGCCGGACCATCCTCCGCCGCGCAAAATCGACATCGAAAAACGCAGGCCATCGAAATACGGGAACATCAAAGAGTCTTTGATGAACTGCGGAGCCTTCTTGAGCATGGGCGTGTCGTTCAAATCGCCCACGAAGATCGAAGGATCGATATCAGGCAGGTCTGTGAGTTTGAGCCCTTTGTCGCGCATTTCATATTCGAGCATGCCGGCCATGGCGCTGCCTTCCAGCACGGATTCGCGCGCCAATTCCGCATCGTCGTTCGGCTTTGCCGCGCGGGCCCAGGCGTCGATGTGAAAATACTGGTCCTGCAGCGCGTGCGTTAGTTCGTGGGACATGACCATGCGTTGCTCGTCGGGCTGTATCCAGTCTGCAATGTAAAACTCGTGCTTCTTGGGGTCGTACAGCCCGGCAATTTGTTCGGTCAGCAGGTCCACCAGGAAATGGTCGAGATCGAAATTCTTGGGAAGCAGCCCAAAGGCCTCGGCACTGCGGGCCGAGGCATAGCGTTCCTGAGCATCTTTTTCGTCGTCCATTTCCGAAAGAATGTAGGCGTGAATCTCGGCCCGGGTGCGGATGGACTTCTTCAGCGGTGTCTTGACCTTCCAACCGGTGATCTCCGCCATTTCGTTCATGACTTCGTCGGCGGTGGCAAGAAATTCCGGATCGGCGCTGGTCGCGGCGGGATTGTTGCCCGGGGCCGGGGAGGCTTGCTGCGCGCGACTCCCCGGACCGGCGAGCAGGAGAAAGAGAGCAGCGGTGAAAAAGCAAAAGTGAGGGAAGATGCGGTTCGCGTGCATAAGGATCAGGATAACAGATTCATTTTGGGACATGTCGCGGTGCGCCAATAGCCCGTAAAGCACACGTTTTCAGCTAACTAAGCTGTCTTAGATTGGCAGGCCCAGGTTCCGGGCCTCAATACTAGAACCTTCCGCAAATTCCACAGACTGTTGTGGTGTTCCGCATTCGTAACATTCTGGTAATTTCCTATACTGTGAATCACCAGTTAATTTCTCCCCTTCCCCTGAAAGGAGCTTTCATGCATCCTCCCGGTCTACGCTTGCGGCAAACTCGCGAGGCCCTCGGACTCACCTATCGTGATGTCGAACGGGCCAGCTACCAGATTGCCGTGAATCGTGGCCGCTCAGACTTCATCCTGCACATCAGCCGCTTGGCCGACATCGAAAACCGTGGGGTCGTGCCCAGCCTTCACAAGCTCTATTCTCTAGCGGCCATATTGCATCTCGATCCTTTGGAAATTTCGAATTGGTATGAAGCACCGTTCCGTCAGACTTTCCACGATGGCGCGGCTTTTCCGCCTCCCAGCACGCACCTTGCCCCGTCTCCGTTGCCAGCGGTCTTTTGCCACCCTCTGGACCACCCGTTGGGTTCAGAAGACACGGAATTGCTGGCACGACGGCCAGCGACGGTGGTGCCCATGCCCCACGGCGAGCATTCGCCAAACAAGCATCGCTACGGCTATATCGGATTGACGGACCGGCGCATGATGCCGTTGCTGCGACCTGGTAGTATGGTACTGATCGACACAACGCTGCGGCGGATTGAAGACGCGGAGTGGTCCAGCGAATACGACCGGCCCATGTACTTCGTGGAGATTCGCAAAGGCTATCGCTGCGGCTGGTTCCAGAAAGATAAAAGCCGCCTGATCATGCAGCCTCACACACTTTCACGCTGCGCCCCGGAATCCTGGCTGATCCCCGATGAAGCAGAAGTCGTCGGACAAGTCGTAGGCGTAGTCAGCTATTTGGGAGATCCGTGGACGTATCGTCCAGCAGCAATTCCAGAAGCACGTTCAGATTGGAACAGTAAAGCTCTTTGAGATAGCTGGGGGCTCGGCTGGGCACCCAGGTGGGACAACGCTCCCGGCTGTTCTTCACCTTGGTTGTCAACGTTCCCGGCAGTGACTCGAGGTAGATCCCCAAATCTTCCTTTTGCGCATTCAAAGGCATTTCCAGCAAGCGCTCGAATACCTCCTCGTGAGTCTGCGCGACCACCTTGTTCACTGCCTCTTCTCCGTAACTGCTCGCTAGTTGCTCATGAACGTATTGGCCGTTGGAACCTTGGCGCAATGTGGCTAAGTAGCCCAAGCGTTGATAAGCGCCCTTTAACGGTTCGAGATAATTCGCGGTGAGATCGAACAGAACTTGTTGGTAACTCTGAAGATTATCGAGCATGGATGGAAGAGTTCGAAGCTACGCGCCTGTTCCGTTCGCAGAACTTTTTAGCAACCGGCGTGTGAATCGGGGCGAGTAGCCGGACCCTCCCGTAGAGGAGGGTTCCATGAAAAATCGCGTAGTCACTCAGGTTCTCACGCTGTCTGTAGCTTTACTTCTACTCTGTTTAGCATTCCCGGTCAATTCTCACGCGGTGGTGCCGTCCACCGGTCGAACCATTCTGATGGATGGCGTGCCACTGCCACCACCGGTAAAGCAGGTCACCGATGGAGTGCCACTGCCACCGCCCGTTAAGCAGCTCGCTAGCTCAGTCACGGACGGCGTACCATTGCCGCCACCAGTCAAACAGATTACCGACGGGGTGCCGCTGCCTCCGCCGGTCAAGCAGTTCACAGGCTCGGTTATGGATGGCGTGCCACTACCCCCGCTGGTAAAGCAGGTCACGGACGGAGTACCGCTGCCGCCACCCGTTAAGCAATGACAGGCTCGCTGGTCCGTTAGCCCAACCGGTGCTAATTGAGAGGCGAAGCAGCAAATAAGAACAGGCTCATCCTGCCACCCGCCCGCTCTCTCAGGCAGAGTGTTATTTACTCTGACGTTACATAGTGGTACTCTGCCTGAGATGGCACCCCTCCTCCTGCGAAATCTCTCGTGGGCCCTGACCACACTTCTGGAAGTTGTTCTATTGTCGTATCTCGTCCGGAAGAAGCTTTACCGGTCTCATCCTGCCTTCTTGACCTATGTGCTGTTGGCCATTACCCAGAGTGTGATTGTCGCGACCACGTACCAAATGGAGGGGGCGCGCAGCGATGCGGCTTACAACATCGCCTGGGGCACGCAAGCTGTGCTGGTGTGCGCGCGATGGCTGGCGGTAATGGAAATTGCCAAGAAAACATTGGCGACCTACTCCGGGATCTGGGCGATGGCCAGCCGCCTGCTTCTTGGCACGGGCGCGTGTGTCTTTGTGTATGCCATCGTGGCCTCACGCCTGCACTGGAACTTGGCTATCTTGAATGCGGATCGCGCTGTGGAGTTTGGCACGGCGGGTTTCATTGTAGGCATGTTCCTGTTCGTGCGTTATTACGGAATAGCAATGCCGCCGTTCGACCGCATGTTGGCCATCGGCTTCTGCCTGTACTCGTGCTTCGTGGTTATCAATGACTCGATTTATGAGAACTGGCTGCGTTTCGCCGGACCGCTTTGGAGCTATATGGACCTGGTGACCTACATGGCCAGCCTGGTTCTGTGGATCACGGCAGTGCGCAACTATGCGGAAGCCAATCATCGCGTGGCGCAGCCGGAACTGACGCCGGAGCGCTATGCGGAGTTATCACAGAAACTCAATTCGCGATTGTTGCTGCTCAACCATCGGCTGGATCATTTGTTTCGGTCTGAGGATTCTCGTTCATGAACCTTTTTCTCATTCTGTTCATAGCCCTTGCGGTTCTGCTGGTTCTCTTGCTGGCTTGGGCGGTTCGCCCCCCGAAGAGAACTCTGGTCTCACAGGAAGACATTATCGAGGCGCTTTGCGAAAAGCGTCACTATGCGCGCCTGCCGCAGATTCTGCAGTGCTTGCGGCCAGAAGATACGGATTTTTTGCACTCCCGAGGTTACGACAACCTGGTGGTGCGCGTGCGGCGCGAGCGCAAAGGAATCGCGCTGGATTATCTCCGCTACCTGGAGCAAGAGTATCAGCTGCTGCTTGACGCCACGCGCATTCTGGCTAAAGTCGCGCCGGAAGTTTCCGCCTTGGATGAATTTCAGCGGTTCCGCTTGAACCTTCGTTTTTTGCTTTATTGCCGTTATTTGCGCTGGCGTTTGCGCCTTGGGTTGTCGCCCTGGACCATTTTCGGAATCCTCGGGGATATGGAAGGGGACATCACCTTGCGTCTGGAAGCGGCTACCACATCGATTGGCGAGCGTGCCGCGATCGCCTCCGAATTTCCTTTATTCTTGCAGAACCGGCGCGATGGTTCGCAGTAACTTCGCGTCAACCGCAGCATGCAACTCGTCGGCCTGAAAAGGCTTTTGCAGGATAGTCGCGTCCGCGGAAAGAAACCCAGCAGGAACCTTTTCCATGGCGGAGACGGAGCTGGTCCACAAGACTCTTGTTCCCAGGCCGTGCGAACCGTTCTTGTGGTGCTTTTGCGCCGTGCTGGACGCACTTTGGTAAACCACCTGCCAGTCGGCAACCACCAAGTCAAAGTCTTTTTGCGCCACCAGCCGGCGCGCTTCCTCCAGCGATTTGGAGGTGGTGACGACGTGATCGTTATTGCTCAACAACTCGGCCATCGTTTCCAGCACCGACTCATCGGGGTCCAGCACGAGAATCCGCCCATTTTGCAGGCTCCGCGAGGCCTCCTGCTTGTGGTTTGTCTCCGCGGGTACTTGCGACCGCACCGGCAATTCGATGCGGAACGACGCGCCTTTCCCCGGCACATTTTTCACCCGAATGTTTCCGCCATGCTCGGTCACGATGCCATAGCAGATGCTCAACCCAAGGCCAGTTCCCTTGCCAACCGGCTTGGTAGTGTAAAACGGATCAAACACGCGCGAGGAATCTTTCACGCCGGGTCCGCTATCGACAAATTCCGCACAGACGCGTTCACTTTCTATGCTGGTATACACCCACAGCTCCCCCTCGGATCCCGTCTCTAATATCGCGTCTACCGCGTTGTTGATCAGGTTCAAAAAGACCTGCTGCAACTGGTGCGGGTCGGCAGGCACTTCGGGCAAATCCTCTGCGAGCTGCAGGTGCACGTGGATGTGGCTCATGCGCAAGTCATAATCACGCAACGCCAGCGTGTCCTCGATGATGGCATTCAGCCTGACCGGCACGCGCTCGGGCTTGTGTTGCCGGGCAAAGCTCAACAGATTTTGCACAATGCGGTGCGTGCGCAGCGCCTGTTTGTACATTTTCTCGCTGTAGCCCAAAGCCTGTGGACCAATCTCTCCGCTGGAGGACAAGAGTTGGCTGTAGCCCAGAATGGCGGTCAGCGGATTGTTCAATTCGTGGGCCACGCCGGAAATGAGCTGTCCGACAGCGGCGAGCTTTTCGCTGTGCACCAGCTGTTCCTGAGTCCGCCGCAAATTCTCATAAGCTTGCCGGGTCTCTTCATACAGCCGGCTATGATCGACCGCGCTGGCGACTTGACTGCCGACCGCGGTGAGCAGGCTAATATCCGCGACCGAGAACTCTTTAAGCTTGCGGCTACCCACCACCAATCCCCCGATGATCCTTTCTTTGGTCCACAGAGTTACCACATAGGCGGACCGGATCCCTTCGCGCTCCTGAATTTGACGGACGACCGCAGGCAGCGGGAGGCCCTGCACCGAGAGGAACGTCGCGTGGGTAGAACGCAACTGCTGAATCAGTCCTGTTGGGAGACTCAAAGCCGGAGAGGTCTTCGCCAGGGCGGAACGATGCCCAACCGCAGCCACACGCCGGATGGTCACGTCATCCTTATCCAGCAGGTAGAGCGAAGCCACGTCCAGCTCGAATAGTTCCAGCATCTGGCGGAGCGTGCGCTGCACCGATTCGTTGAGATCGAGCGTGTACGAGAGCGTTTCGGCGATGGAGTTCAGCACCATCAACTCGCGGTTCCGTCTACGGATCTGATGCTCCGCATGACGGCGCTCGGTGACATCCAGCAAAAATCCCTGATAGGCGATGACGTTGCCGCTGGAGTCTCGTACCGCGGTGGATGATTCGCTTACCGTGCGCACTTCCCCATCCTTGCGGTGAATGTCGAACTCGAAATCGTTTACGGCGCCATGTTCATGCAGCAGCTTGTTGAGCCGCTCATACTCGACTGGGTTGGTGTAGAGTTGCTGCGCGATATCGATGGCCAGCAATTCGTCGCGATTGTCGTAACCGGTCATGCGCATCATGGCGTCGTTGAAGTCCAGGAAGCGGCCGTTGATCGTGGCGATGAACACGCCTTCCTGGACGCTGGCCACCAGCGTCCGGTATTTCTCCTCGGCTTTCTTTCTCTCGGTAATGTCCTTCAAAACGTGAATGGTGCCCAGGTGGCGTCCCGAAGGGTCGATGAATTGGGAGTTCGACGCCAGGAAATAGCCGTGCAACCACGGGTCGGAATCATCTCCTTCCCCGGAGATGCCCTCGCAATAAGGACAAATCTTGAACGGACGCTCGCGCACGTTGAACAGCTCGCTGACGGCTCGTCCAACGATGGCCTGGCTCTTGCGTCCGAGCAGATCCGCCAGCCGTGCGTTGGTGCGCAGGATGCGCCCTTGCGTGTCATGCACGATGATAGGATCCCCGATGGAATCGAATGTATACATCCACTGCTGCTGCACGGACTTGATTTGCTCAAAGAGGTTTACGTTCTCTATGGTGGTGCCCAGAAAATTCGCGACGTTTGCCAGGTACCCTAATTCGTCTTCTTGCAAGTTCTTGCCCTGCGACATGCCCACGTTCAGCAACCCCACCGGACCTTCTTTGCCGCAAAGCGCTACAGAAATCAGTTGCGTGATTCCGGCTTCGGCCATGCTCCGGCGCACTTTGGGGTCTTTCTCGTCCTCAAAACGCGCGATGCGGTACTCACCCTTCAGTACGCCTTGCACCCAATCCCCAGCCAGAGATAACCGCTGGTGCCGGCTCAGATAGCCTTCCGAAAATCCCACCGCGGCATTCGCCACGAACTCCGCGGTGTCCCCTTTTCCTTCGAGTAGCCGGATCACTCCGTGACTGGCATTGATGCTTCCGATGATTTGCGTCAGGACCTTCTCGAGCAGTTCCGGCAGAGTGACCGACTGGCTGCTGGAGGTGGTCAGCATGGTAAACTGCCGCATTTTTTCGCTGAGTTCCTCGGAGCGTGCGCGGGAAGCCTCCAGCAGCATGACAATCATGCCGATGCCCAAGCCGGCATTCAAAAAATGATCGAAGGCAAAACGCAACGAGTGAATGTCCTCTTGGGTCCAAAGCATGCGGTCGGAGTTATTCAGCCCAAGCAACAGGAAGGCGCCCGCCAACAACATCGCACCGTGGCCACTTTTGGATCGGGCCACGCGCAAAAGGATGATTCCCGCGGACAGGCAAATGGCGCTATCCAGCACCGCGATCTGCCACACGGTTTCGCCCCAAGTCGGCGCCCGATGCTCGTAGTAACCCGCGGTCAGCACAACCAAAAGGGTCAACCACCACATGGGCCAGTACAACCGATCTGGGGCGATGGCGTAGCGCACGATAGAGGCGAGGAAAAGCGTGAGCGCCGCGGCGTTCGCAGTGGAGGCCAACAAACGCAACGCCGCGTTCGCGTGAAAAAAGAGCCCCAATTCGGAAAAAGAGGAAAGTGTCAGGCAAATCCAACCGCAAAGCCACAGTTGATAGAATTTCGCGGGGTTGTCTCGCTTCAAATGAACGAACAAAACCAGCAGGGTGAGGCAGACAGTCGCCTCGAAGAAGGCAATACCCTGGAGGCCTTGGTTCGCCACCACAGCGCGTCCTCCCAAGTGGTGTTACGAGATGGAATCGTGAAACCGGGCCTGGTCCTGGCCGCGAGCGGACAGGTACCGCGTTCTTCTGACGCTAACACGCTATTTTCTGACTGGGCAATGGTACGCAAAAGTCTCTGTGCCGTCCCGTATAATGCTGAATGGGAGAAAGAGCGCCGTGGACTCCGATCATATCCTGGTAGTGGATGACGAAGAGGCGATTCGCGAGGTCGTCTCGACCATGCTGGAATCGCGCGGTTACCGTTGCACGGCGGTAAGCAACGGGCGCTCGGCGCAGGAGTACGTTCGCAAGCAAACGCCGGATTTGGTGTTGAGCGACATGATCATGCCGGAAATGGACGGCATCAAGCTGCTGGACTGGCTGCATGGTTTCGATCCGGAAGTACCGGTGATCATGGTGACGGCGATCCACGATATTTCCACGGCGCTGGAAGCCATACGCCGCGGCGCCTACGACTACATCCTAAAGCCGTTTGAAAAAGATCAGCTGTACCATGGGGTAGAGCGCGCGCTGCAGCATCGCCGTCTGGTGGTGGAAATTCGCAATTATCAGGCGGATCTGGAACGCAAGGTGGAGCAGCGCACCGCCGAACTGGTGCAGAAACACCTGGAATTGGAGCAGTCCTACGACGACACGCTGGAAGCGCTCGGCAGCGCGCTGGACTTGAAGGACGCGGAAACCGAAGGCCACTGCCAGCGCGTTACCGCCTTTACCATTTGCATTGCCAAGGCCGTTCCCGTCCCGCTCACCTATCTGCCGATTCTGGCGCGTGCCGCTTTCCTGCACGACATCGGCAAAATGGCCATCCCGGACTCCATCCTGCGCAAGCCCGGCCCGCTCGACAATGACGAAAAGCAGATCATGCGCACGCATTGCGAGATCGGCTATAACGTGCTTACGCGCATCCCGTTCCTGCGCGACGCCGCGGAAATCGTTCTGGCGCACCAGGAATTCTTCGATGGCAGCGGCTATCCGCGGGGCCTGCGTGGCGAGCAAATTCCCCTGGGGGCCCGGATCTTCTCGATTGCTGATGCGCTGGACGCCATGATCAGCGACCGTCCCTATCGCCGGGCGCTGCCGATGACCCACGCTTGCGAAGAAATTCGCCGCTGTGCGGGTTCGCAGTTCGATCCCAAAATCGTGGAGGTATTTATGTCCATTAACGTGCAAACGTGGATCGAACTGCGCGAAAATCTCGGTTCGCCGTTCCGTTTGGCACAACTGAAGAACTTGCGATCGTAGGCTGCGCCGCTTGTCCTTCGCCCGCACCTCGCGCTCATGCTATCTTTGGATAGAGACACACCATGGCACTCGTACCCATAAAAACAGCATCGGAAACCGGATATTGCGATTGCGTCTGCGGTTGTTATGAATTGGCCAGCCAGCGCGATGAAGACACCGGCAAGGGCTATTGCCCCACTTGCGCCAAGGAACATCTGGAGCGCAATGCCGGTGTAGGCGTTCCTCAGCCTGCCCCGGTCAAGGTTGAGCCGCACTCCGCGAAATCAACGGTTAAGCCATTGCCTCCGTGCGCCGACCCACCCGCACGCCTGCGCTAACCGCGAGCACGCGTTTTCGTACTCCACTGTGCTCACTAGCAAAAAAACGATCCTGAGATTCGACGTGAGCGTAGCAGCGCCCTTACGCCGCTGGCGGTTCTGAATACCACAAAACAATATTGTCATCCCGACCCTCATGCTGCGGTCCTCCGCCGCATGAGGCTGAGGGATCTCTCTTTCGATCGGGATAGAACCTATTTGCCCAGATACATCAGCGCCAGCAGGAACAACCACAGCGCATCCATAAAGTGCCAATAATAGGAGGTGATTTCCGCGGCTACCGTGCGCGTGATTTTCGCCGCGTCGTAGTTTCGACGCGCTACATAAATCAATGCGCCCACGCCACCCAGCAAATGCACCGCGTGCGCTCCGGTGAAAATATAGAAAAAGCTGCTGGCGGGATTGCTGGCCAAATAAATGCCCTGGTGCACCAGCATGCGCCAAGCCACGAGTTGCCCGATCAGGAACAGCACGCCAAGAATCGTGGTGACCATCCAAAAGCGCCGAAAGCCGGACACGTCCCCCTGCGCCAGCCTCTTTCGCGCCAACTCTAAAGTGCCGCTACTGGCCACTAGCACCGTGGTATTGACCCATAGCAACCACGGAATATGCACGGGAATCCAGTCCGGGCTGCCCTTGCGCACCAGAAACGCGCTAGCCAACGCCATGAAAAACATCAGCACCGAGACAATGCCAATGGCGATGCCGGTGTAATAACGCGCCGGGGAATTCCGCCGGTTGGGCCGCTTCTTACTGTCGTCTCCACCGCCGCCGTTTCCGGCTACGGGAGGCAGTCCTCCGCCCCCTCCCCCACCTTTTTTCTCGATGATCAGTTCGATGTCTGGTGCTTCGGTTGTGCCCGGCATGCTCTAGTCCTTCATTCTCTCAACGCGCGTTTTGCGCCAGCAACTCCGGCGAGAGGTGCTGTGGCACAAACTCTTGCGCCGGGGGAGGGGCAAGCTCATAAGCCCCGCGGTAGATTACTCTCGCCTGGCCGGCAAAATTGCGCTCGGGCGCAGGAGACGCGATACTCCATTCGAGTGTGGAAGCGCCCCAAGGGTTATCTATTTCCACCCCTTTCCTCCGCAACAAAGTGCCGAAGAAATTCACCACGAAGATCAACTGGGCGCCCACCGTCCAGATGGTCGCCACGGTAACCAGAGTGCGAATCGACGTCCCCGCTGAGGCCACCGCGGCTCGCTGTGCCTCCGGCAACAGCGTCGATTGCGTTAGCAGTCCCATCCAGTGCAGCGGCATGAAAATGCAGTAGACGCCGGCAAACGTCAGCCAGAAATGTACCTTTCCGAGCGTTTCATTCAACCGGCAGCCAAACAACTTCGGAAACCAGAAAAACAGGCCCGCGAGTATGGCGAATGTCGCCGCTACTCCCATCACCAGGTGAAAGTGGCCGATGACGAAATCTTCGCTGACCGCCGCGCGGGCCAGATCGTGCCGGGCCAGAAAAATTCCGGAAAGCCCTCCGGCAATGAACAGCGAAATGAACCCGATGGCGAACAGCACCGAAGTGGTGAACTGGATGCGCGCGTTCCACAGTGTGCCCAGCCAGCTGGCCAGCAAAAATGCCGCGGGAACCCCTAACGACGACGCCAGCACGGAAAACACCAGCGGCGCATACGGGTTCATGCCGGTAGCAAACATGTGGTAGCCCCAAACACAAAAGCCAATGATCCCGACGCCGCAGATGGCCAGCACCACCAGCCGCTCTTTCCAAACCGGTTTGCGCGCGAACGTGGCCACCAGATGCGTGATGAGCCCGAAGCACGGCAGCATCGCGACGTACACTTCCGCCTGCGCGAAATACCAGAACAGGCGCTGCCACAACACCGGCAGGCTCCCTTGCCGCACCAGATTCTCCGGCTGCTGCGCTAAAAATGACGCGCTGCTGAAGAAATTAGAGCCAAGCATGCGGTCCGAGAGGATGGCGGTGCAACCCGCCAGCAACACGCTGAAGATCAACAGGCTCAAGATGGCGTTGACGAACCAGGCCCACACGGTGATGGGCAGGCGTGGTAGGGTCATCCCGGTGGTGCGCAGAGAGATGGTGGTCACGCAAAAGTTGAGCGCACTGAAGAGCGCGGCCAGCGAAAAAAGCGCGCCACTGATGAGCCACAGGTCGATGCCTTGGCCGAGCGGCCGGAAAAACGACGCGGTCATGCCAGCGAGGGAAGCAACCGTAAGCCAGAAGGAAAGCGCATTAAGCGCCGGAAAAGCCATTTCGTCCGCGCCAATTTGTAAGGGCAGAAAGAAGTTGCCAAACCCCAGTTGCGGCGCCGCGGTCAAAACAAAAAACACCATCAACGACCCGTGTAACAGCCGGACCGCGGCAAAGCGCTCTGGAGTCGTCTCAAGTCCTTTGAGAAAAGGGATAGCCGTATCCGGCCAGGAGGTGTGCACCCGCAAAAGCGCGGAGAGCACCATACCGACCAGCACGCTGGCCAGGGAAAGCCAGAGATATTGCAGACCAATGGTCTTGTGGCGCGTCGAGAAGACGCGTCGGAGTAGGCCCTGACCGGAGGAGCCGGGGTTGCCGCTCTCGTCGTAAGTAACCATTTTCCAGGCAGTTCGCTCGCTGAGAAAGCCCTGAACCAGTGGTTATCTTACCGCCTGCCCCGCAAATTGCAAAGAAGGCGACAGCAAAACAGCCCGGTATCGTGCCATCCTCAGACCCACTTTTTGGGCCGAAGGGTCTCCACGCAAAATCCAAGGTGTGTAAAGGAACCCCCAGTTTTTTGCGCTATTTTGTCGGAGCGGAAGCTCTTGTCGGCACCCGCCGCAATTTTTCGCGTTTTGAAATATCATCGTGTAGGGGAATTTGCATAATGCACACAGACAAATGGGCCAATCCGCAGAAGATGTGGGACGAGCGCTTTTCGCAAACGGAAGCGGTCTATGGCGAACAACCCAATGCTTTTCTGGCCGCCCAATCTTCGCGCTTTCAGCCCGACGCCAAGCTGCTGGTTCCCGGCGATGGCTATGGCCGCAACGGAATCTGGCTGGCGCAAAAAGGTTTCGACGTGCATACCGTCGATTGGTCTCCGGTGGGCGTGGCGCGAGCCCGCAAAACGGCGCAGGCCGCGGGCGTCAAGATGCTCATCGAGCAGGGCGACCTTTCCACCTGGCATTGGCCGCTGGCGCAATTTGATGGCGTGTTCGCGATTTTTCTGCACCTGCCCCCGGAAGTTCGCGCGCCTATTCATGCGTCGATGTTGCGCGCGGTCAAGCCCGGCGGACTGGTGCTGCTGCAGGCCTTCAGCCCCGCGCAGTTGAAGCATTCGTCAGGAGGGCCGAAGCAGGTGGAACTGCTGTACACCTCGGAAATGCTGCGCGAGGATTTTGCCGGGGCCGAAGTGGTGCAATTGGAAGAGCAAGAGACGGAGATTCAGGAAGGGCATTTGCACCATGGCCCGGCAGCGGTGGTGCAATGCATCTTCCGGCGATAGCACAGCGCAGTGCTGGCACTCGGCGGCGCTAGCCTCGCGCCAGCTTTTACTGAAACTGTTTCTGAAACGTGGCGAACTGCTCACGCAGCGTTTCCAGTTCACGACGCAACTGGCTCACTTCGTCTTCCAGATTGCGGATCCGCTCCGCATCCGCACTGGCCAGCGGACCACCGCTGTCGTGCACGGCATCCTCCGCCATCGAGTGCAGGCCTGCCGGCTCCGCATCACCCGCCAGCAAATGCATGTAGCGAGATTCTTTGGTGCCCGACTGGCGCGGCAACACCGTGACCAGCGGCGGATCGCGCCGCATCAGCAGGTTCAGCGCCGCATGCACCGCGTCCAGATCCTCGAACGCGTACATGCGCTCGGATCGCGTGCGCAATTCTCCGGGTGTCTGCGGCCCGCGCAAAAGCAACACGCACAAAACCGCCATTTCGTGGCGATGAAAGTTGTATAGCTCGTTCAACCGGTGCTCGAATTTCGCCACGCGGGAATCCCCGCTGGCGGAGCGCACCATGGCGCGATCGGTCAGTACGCGAAGGGCCTGGCGCACCGCCTCTTCGTCGAGGCTCATTACCGGATCGCGGTTGGATTTTTGGTTGCACGCATTGCTAAGTGCATTGAGGGAGAGCGGGTAATATTCCGGCGTGGTGATTTCTTTTTCGACCAGCGCCCCCAACACCCGTACTTCCGTTTCCGACAGTTCCAAGCCCATAAATCCATGATAACAGCTGTGCGAATTCTAATCGTGACAACCTACCTCCCGAATGGCATGCTACTCAGCTAACTCCCATTGGAGGGTTCTCATGCGCAAGCTATTGGCATTGCTAAGTGTGTCATTGCTGGCCGCTTCGATCTCTTGGGCCGACAGCCAGGTGAAGAGCGCCACGATCGTCTCGCAGAGTTCGGTCAGTTGCGGGCAAAAAAAGAGCAAGAAGTCGTCGACCGATGTTTTGTGCCAGCAATATACCGTGCACACGGACACCACCGAGTATCAGATTCGCCAGCAAAAGCCCGGCAATATGGAAATCATCCCGCCGAACACGCCGATCGAGTACACCCTGAATAAGAACAAAATGAAATTCAAGGCCAACGGCAAGAAATACGAATTCCTCATCGTCGGCACCTCCGCGCTACCTGCGCCTACGGCAACGAAGCAATAACAGCAGCGTCAGGGCGCGCCTTCGCAGTTTGCGGAAAAATGTGTCTGCCACCGAGGGTCGGAGCTTTAGAGTGTGTGTGACAACTCCTGTTTTTCGTCAGGGCACGACTTCAGTCGTGCCGTAACCAGCGCAGAATCATTGCGGCTTCAGCCGCTGAGGGCCTGCTTACGAGTTCTCACACAAACTCTTTAGCTCCGACATAAATGCTTGCCAATCAATTGGGCTTCAGCCCCTGTAGCTCACGCCTTCAGGCGTGAGGCCTTCCCCAGCGTCTTGACTCCCAATCCAGATAAGGACCCAGCTTAAACGGCCTGCGGAAAAATGTGTTCGGCAGTGGGCGTCGGAGCTTCAGAGTCTGTGTGACAACTCCTGTTTTTCGTCAGGGCACGACTTCAGTCGTGCCGTAACCAGCGCAGCATCATTGCGGCTTCAGCCGCTGAGGGCCTGCTTACGAGTTCTCACACAAA
>DATKPS010000116.1:0-6467 GCA_035524015.1 Candidatus Sulfotelmatobacter sp. | reverse complement strand
AACGGCGCATCCGGATTTACAGCGTGACCGTAGCGGGGAAAAAGCATTTGAAGACCCAGGTATCGAGCTTTGAGCGAATGCTGGAAGGGATTCAGAGGGTGCTGACGCCGGAGGAATCATGAATTGGCTGAAGCGGTTTTTTATGCGCGAGAAGCTGTACGCCGAACTAGAAGAAGAGGTGGCAGCTCATCTGGAAGAGCGCGTCGAAGAGTTGGTAAGCGAAGGGATGAGCCAAGAGGAAGCGGCAGCGAAAGCGCGGAAAGAGTTTGGCAACGTAACAGCAATTAAACAAACAGCGCGCGAGGCGTGGGGCTGGAAGTGGATTGAAGACTTTTTTGTGGATTTGCGGTACGGGTTGCGCATGTCGCGGAAGAGTCCGGTGCTGACGTTGGCGGCGGTGTTGACGCTGGCGCTAGGGATTGGCGCAAACACGGCGATCTTCACGCTGCTGTACGGATTGGTGCTGCGGAGTTTGCCCGCAGCGGAAGCCGGCCAGTTGGCGAAAGTCGGAATCGCCAGCAGGGCGCAGCCGGACTCCGCGGACCAAGGCGGTTCCGCCATGACGTACCACATGTTGCAAGCATATGGAGAGGAGCAGAGGTCATTTCGCGAGCTGTCGGCGTGGAAAGAGGGCGACGTGCAGGTGCCGGACAAGCAAGGGGTGATCCAGAGCTACACATCGGCGGCGGTGAGTGGGAATGCGTTTGGGTTGCTGGGATTGCAGCCGTATCGCGGGCGATTGATTGAACCCTATGACGACGTGAAAGGAGGCCCGGCGAGTGGCTGGCCCGTGGTGTTGAGCTACGGGTTTTGGAAGCAGTATTACGGCGGCGCGGAAGATGTCATCGGAAAAAAGATGATGGCATCGGATGTGCCGGTAACGGTAGTGGGAGTGACGCCGCCGGAGTTTCAAGGGCTATGGCCGGGACAGCTAGTGAAGTTGTATTTCCCGATGCAGTTCGCCCCGGCGGCAGCGAAACGGCCTGATTGGATAGACGAAAAAGGAGAGGACCTTTTCGTCGTGGAAGTACTTGGACGTTTGCAGCCGGGAGCGAGCCTGGCGCAGGCGAATGCCGAAGTAAAGCAAATGCAAGGCGCGCTGTTTGACCGTTTCATCCCGGCGCGAATGAAGCATGATCCGTATCTAGAGAAAGCCTACATGATGGTAGGTTCGGCGCGAACGGGCTTGCCGAGCTATCTGATACAAACATACAAAAAACCACTGTATCTGATGCAAGGGTTAGTCGGGATTGTGCTGGTATTGTGCTGCGTCAATATCGGGGGATTGATGATGTCGAGAGTGGTGGCGCGGCAGCAGGAATTTGCGGTGCGCACCGCGGTGGGGGCGTCGGCGAAGAGGTTGGTGCTCCAATATTTAACGGAGAGTTTTGTGATTGCAGTTTTGGGCAGTGCACTGGGCGCGGCGGCGGCGTGGTACGGAACGGATCTACTGCTGCATTTCTTCCGGGACCCGATGATGATGGAACCGCTCTCCATACATCCGGACAAGGCCGTTTTCTGGGTGACCCTGGGGTTCGCGGTCGTGACCACGCTGCTGTTCGGCACCGTGCCGGCGTGGAAAGCTTCGCGAAGCGACCCCGGTACGCTGCTGAAGTCGCGCACCACGATGGGCGGACGAAGGCAGGTGGCCGGGCGGATGTTTGTGCCGGTGCAGGTGGGCTTGTCGCTGGTGTTGGTGGCGCTGGCCTCGCTGCTCTCGTATAGCCTGATCAAACTGCGCGGAGAGCGGGCCGGATTCGACCTGGACCATGTGACCATCCAGACGTCCCTGATCGACGTGTTGAAACTTAAACCAGAACCGAGGCTGGACCTTTACCAACGCATGGTGGACCGGTTGATGCAGATGCCGGGCGTGGACTCCGCGGCGGCTACGTCGCAAACGCCGATGACCGGGATCAAAATTACAGGTGACTTTCAAGCCGTTGGCGAAGGGCCTAATCCGCCGGAAGACACGCAGTTAGCTTACAACGACGTGGGGCCGGGCTATTTTCGAACGATGAAAACGCGAATCCTGGCGGGACGAGAATTTACGCCACAGGAACGACAGTTGAATGTATGCATCCTGAATGAGTCTGCCGCGGCATTTTTCTTTCCCCACGAACAGGCAATTGGCCGGTACATCCGCAACAAAGTGAACGACGATTTTCGCCAAAAGGTGGAGTGCCAGGTGATCGGATTGGCGGAGGACGCGAAGTTTTACGACGTGCGGTCGGGCCCGCCACGGACGATTTACTTGCCGCTGTCCACGGAACGCATGGACAAAGATCTGGGCAATCTGGTCTTTCTGATTCATTCGCAGACGAAGGCGCAGGCGGTTTCCGCCTTTCGGCAGGCGCTGTCGGAGATCGCGCCGACGGTACCGCTGAACATTTTCGTGACCATGCGCGAGCAGATGGACGCGGCGCTGGGCAGCCAGGAGCTGATCACGCTGCTCGCGAATTTCTTTGCCGTGGTCGCGCTGCTCCTCAGCGCGATGGGACTGTATGGCTTGTTGTCGGCCAGCGTCACGCAACGACGAGGAGAAATCGGCGTGCGCGTGGCCCTCGGGGCCACCCGGGGAAACGTTTTGTGGATGATCCTGGGAGAAGCGCTGGTCTTGCTGGGATTGGGGATGGTGTTGGGGACGGTTGGTCTTTTCCTCACTACCCGGTTTGTGACCGCCATGCTGTACAACGTTTCGGCCTTCGACCCCGCGACGCTGACGGGGGTCGCGGGAACATTGTTGTTGGTGACCTTGCTCGCCGCAATGATGCCGGCCTTGCGCGCGGCGATGCTCGATCCCGCGGAAACACTGCGCACCGAGTGATCGGTAACTATAAATTCCGCGTGCGGCAGCAGGGCTGCCGCTGGGACAGTTCATAGTTGATTGGGTTGGTTGTACCGGCGGGAGCAGGGCTCCCGCACTCCATCACTTCGCGGGATGAATCACGATGTGCCGCTCTTCGCCAGTGCCGGCGCTTTCCGTGCGCACTCCCGGCATATCCTTCAGCGCCAGGTGCACGATCCGGCGTTCCCGCGAGGACATCGCGTTCAGCTGAAACGGTTGCTTCGACGCCAGAACGCGTTCCGCGGCCACCCGCGCGGTCATGCGTAATTCCTCGAAGCGAATCGCGCGATAACCGCCGCAGTCCAGATGAATTTTCTCGTGAAAGGCCGGCTCCAGTCCCAGCGCGCGAAACGCCAAATGTTCCAACGCCTTCAGAACTTCTCCGCCGCGCGCAAGCAAAATCTCCTTATCCTTGCCTTCCAGGTCGGCGAACACTTCCGCATGGCCCTCTTCGCTGCCGCTTCCGGATTCCGCCACACGCACCTTCGCCGTCAGTTCCAGCTTCCCCGACGAAATGATTTTTTGCAGGAAATCGCGCAGCGCTTCCGCGGTGGCTTGGCGGTCCAGCTTGCCGTCGCGCACAAGTTGTTTGCTCATGTGACTCCCGGCGCTCGGCCAGAGTCCCTCTGGCAACCAGCCTACGCTACTTCTTCGCGCGTGTGGGCTTGGCTGGGGCGGGCAGGGGGTGAGTCCGATTCAAATACCACTGTTGCACAATGCCAATTAAGCTGCTCGTTAGAATATACAACGCCAAGCCGCTCGGATACGGAATAATCATAAACATCAGGGCCATGCCGATGGGCATAAACTTCATCATCTGCTGTTGCTGCGCATCCGTCGTGGGAATTGGCGTCATTTTCGAAGACAGATACATGGTGACGCCCATCAGAATCGGTAAAATATAAAAAGGATCTTTGGCCGAAAGATCGGTGATCCAGCCCAGAAAATGCGCGTGGCGCAACTCGATCGTCCCCTGCAGCGCGCGGTACAGTCCAAACCAAATCGGAAATTGCAGCAACTGGGGAATGCACCCGCCTACCGGATTCACGCCCTCGCGCTTGTAAATGGCCATGATTTCGTTGTTCTGTTCGGCCTTGCGCGGGTCATTCAGCTTGTACTTCTTATATTTTTCCTGAATCTGCTTGATCTCTGGCGCCACCCGCTGCATTTTCATGGTGCTCTTGTAGCTGGATATGCGCAGCGGGAAGAGCACCATATTGATTAGCAACGTCAGCAGCACAATCGCCCATCCCCAGTTGGGAACGTACGTGTGGATCCACTTCAACAAGTGGAACAGCGGGTCGGCAATCACTTCCAACATGCCGAAGTTCACCAGCGATTGCAGCGGCGGGTGCATCGCCTTCAACATGTCGTAATCTTTGGGGCCCACAAACACGCGCATGGCCATCGGGTGCGCCGCGGTCGCGCACGCCACCTCCGGCACTTCTTCCGATTCTTGCTTGCCGTTTACCGTGACTGTGTCGAACACTTTCCAGTAGCGCGTTTCCAGCGTCGTGCTCGGCGCGTCCGTCGGCGGCAAACAAGCCACCGCGAAATAATTGTCCTCGATGCCCGCAAAATTCTTTCCGCCCAGCCACGCGTTCCCCAGCTCTTCGAGATTTTGCAGTTTCTTGTAGCCGACCGTGGTCAGCTTCCCGTTCTCGTTGGAGAAGGTTTGCACCCGGGTGATCGGCGCAGGATTCTGCACCGTTTCGTCGCCGAATCCGCCGCGCCACGCCAGCCCTGCGTTGATTGGCGTGCCGTTGTTGCTCGCGGAGGTCTCCACATGGACCACATACGAATGATCGAAGTGGAACTTCTTGGTTACTTCCAGGTGGCCGTCGCTCCAGGTGAAGGTCACATCCGCCGGCGCATTCAGCGAACTGCTGTCCGTCGAAACTTTATACAAAGCCCCGTTCGCCGCTTTTTGCAGTTGTGCGTCGTCCAGCACCACCGAGAACGGCCAGCCTCCGGTCAATTCCGCTGACCGCGTGTGCACCAGATCCAGCATGCGCGGCGGCTTCGAATCGTCCTTGTAATTCTTCAGCTGCCAGCTCTTCACCACCGCGCCGCGGTTCGAAAATTCCACGCGATACAACGCGTTTTCCACCACCAGCGTATGTTCTTGCGTGTCCGTCACTGCCGGTGTCGGCGCTGCCTGCGCCGCTGCCGCCGCGGCACTGCTACTACCCGAAGACGCCGCCGCGTTCGCCTGGCTCCCAGGAGCAGCAGGCGCGCCCGGATTTGCGGGAGCCGTAGCCGCCGGATTGTTTGGTTGCACTGGATGCGCGGGCGGCTTGGGCGCAAAGTATTTCGCCCACAGCAGAATCACCACCATCGAAAGCAGCGAAGCCACCAGAATGCGCATTTCTGGTGAGAACTTGTCCTTATTCGGCCCCAGCGGCGGAAACTGGTTGAGTGGCGGCGTGCTCACGAGCGCACCCCGCCATGGAATGGCCGCTCTTCAGCCTGCCCTGACGAAGGAACGGACTGGCCTCCTTCGACATGCTTCGCCCCTGTGTCGCTTCGCATCTCTTCCCATTTCTCCGGAACCGGGTCGTATCCAAATCGTTTTGTGAACGGGTGGCAACGTAACAGCCGTTTCGTGCCCAGCCACACGCCGCGCGCCAGGCCAAAGCGTTCGATGGCCTCATACGCATAACGCGAGCAAGTAGGGTCATAGCGGCAACTACCCGCCACCCACGGCGACAAGTACACCTTATAAAAATCCAGCGCCAACAAAGCCATCCGCACCCCTGGAGTGCGGGAGCCCTGCTCCCGCCGGTGCCTTCCCTGCAAAGTGATCTGCGAATCGCTCAGCGGCAGCCCAGCTGCCGCCACCTCGCCGTGACCACCATCCAGTAGCACAGGCTTCAGCCTGTGACCCGTAGTGTGGGTCGTGGTTTCAGCCGATCCTGAACCGAGAGGCGCAGCCAGATCAGTGTCCTCAGTTCGTTCCGCAGCGTGTTCAACACTGTCCATCGCCTTCACAGCTTCTTCAGCACCCGCACTAGGTCCTCCGCAATCACCGCAAACGGAGCCTTGGCCACCGAACTCTTGGGATGGATCACGATGTCCCATGCTGTGGGTATCTCCTGCCGGTGGCTGCGCACGATTTCCCGCACTCGCCGCCGCATGCGGTTGCGCACCACCGCGCCGCCTAACGCCTTCTTGATGCTGAAGCCGAATCGGTTCAGGGCAAGTTCATTGCGGCGAACGAACACGGTGAAGTGGGAACTCGAGAAGCGTTTTCCCGCGCGGTATACGGCGTCAAAATCGCCCCGGCGCACCAGCCGCGCCTCCCGCGGAAACTTCTGGCCCGGCGCGGGCCCGCTTGCGCTACTCGGGGGTAAGCCGATGACGTCCCTTCTTGCGACGCGCCGCAAGCACTTTGCGGCCGCCCTTGGTCTTCATGCGTGTGCGGAACCCGTGGGTCTTCGAGCGGCGACGACGCCGCGGTTGAAATGTACGCTTTGGCAAATCTTTCCCCCTTCGATTCGATAGCGCAGCGTTGCCTTAGCCGGCTCGTTGGCACACACGTTCCTTGCCGCTTCCGCCGCTTCTACCTGAATCACCTAGTGTACTTGCCGCCCATCCACACCGTCAACAAACCTCCGGG
>DATKPS010000115.1:0-5760 GCA_035524015.1 Candidatus Sulfotelmatobacter sp. | reverse complement strand
TCGGGCTTAAACGTGTAGTCGAGGCGGTAGGTCGGAAGCTGCGTGCCATAGACGTAGTCGTTAAAGAACCAGTCCATTTTGTGATTGCCATCGAGGTCCATTGGCGGGGTCATGTGCTTTTCGACGATGGCCTTGAAATCTTCGGTAGTGGCGGGCTTGCCGCGATAAGTGTTGACGAAGTCCTGCATCATCGCTTTGAACTGCGCATCGCCGGTGTGATTGTCGTACATCATCATGCGCAACATGTGCAGCACATACGCGCCTTTGGGATAAATCAAGCGGCGGGTGACTCCAGAGCCGGTGCGGGAGTTGTTGGCACGATAGCCCATGGTGAGCGGGCCCACATCGATGGCGCGAAAGCCCATGGCATCTTTTTCGAGGAGAATTTCGCGCTCATCGTTCCAGAAGGCGATGAATTTCTTGGGATCCTTTTCGATAAGTGAAATATAAAGAGACGCGGACATATCGGCGAATCCTTCGCTCATCCATTGATCCCGGCCAGAACTGAAACCCACCGTGTGGCCCCACCATTGGTGAGCTACTTCGTGGGGAGTGACGACCTTCCAATAGCCGCGGTCGCCCCAATCGAGGCCCAGTTGATGGCGCACGGTGTTGTCGAAGTAATAGCAGATGGGAATCCAGACGAGCCCGGGCCAGGATTGCCCGAAATTGCAGGCGGTTTGCTGGGTGATGCGAATCTGGGTGAATTGCGACGGGCCGAAGTAATCGTTATAGAGCTGCACAGCGAGTTCCGATTCGGCCAGGGCTTTCTTATTAAGCCCCGTGGTGCTCATGCTGCCTAGACTGACCAGGGGGTTGGCTTGCTGTCCGGGCAGATCGCCATTCACGTCATGCTTGAGCGACTCCACCCAACCAGGAGGATTCTCATTCGCAAACGACTGAATGGTGACGGGAGGCTTGGTGAGTTTGGCTTCTTCCATTTTGAAGCGGCCGAAGCTGAAGCCCGCCACGGTTTGCGGCGCTTCACTTTTCCAGACCGTAACATTTTGATTGCCTTCGTCGGTGTCGCTAACCAAGGCGCCGGTGGCCGCCATTTTCATGCCTTTGGGGATACGGAAGGTGAGGTCGTAGGTGGCATATTCACCAAAAGCGCCAGACATGGAGTTGGGATACCAATCCTGGCGCGCAATGGGGAAATAGTTGTCGCCGCCTTCATTGCTGACGGCATCCTTGCCGCCGTAGGTGGTGGTAAAGGTGAATTGCTCGCCGGCCGCGAGAGGCTTGGGGAGGACCACGGCGAAGTCGGCGTCATCATTTTTGTTTTCCTGAATGAAGAAGAGCGGCTGGCCATCGGCGGTGACTGATTGCACGCGGAGCGAGGGAAAGAGCATCAGAGGGACCACCTGTAAACCATCGCGCATGGAAACAAGCGTGGTGGTGGCTTTGCCGGAGAGCGCGCCACTTTTTTCGAAAGAAGTATCGAGTGCGTGATGCTCCATCCGGAAGTTTCTACCCACGGTGCCTGGCGCGTGCGGCTCCGTGAAGTTGAAAGAAGCCCAATCTCCATATTTGTTTTCGTCGTAAGTCCAGAAGTCGACCTGATAAACATCGCGATTGGGATCGAGCTGAAAAATCTCTTTGTCGTTGTAGTTCTTGCCGTGAATGAAGGCGATGAAGAAGGGGCGGGGTTTGGGGCTGAGCAACTCTGCAAGGATGTCGATTTCCAGATTGTGTTTGATGCGATGACGGGTGGCGTTCTGGGAATCCTTCAGAATGCCTGGATCGCAACCACCGCTGGCGGGCTTTCCGGCTTTCTTCAGTTCATCGTAGGTGGAATCGGTGAAACGAAACAGGACGCGTTCGAAATGCTCGGTGAACTCCGGCGATTTGCTGAGGTACTGCAGACTTTTGCGCTCGGATTCGTCAGGGGGATCAAGAAGGAAGGTGCCATCGCCCACGAAAACGGCGCCGGTCACTTTGCCGTTGACGGGGGCGACAAAACAAACGGTGCCGGTGTGCAGACGAAAGGTGCCGGCGTCGCGCTTCAAGTCGTAATCGGAGATGGAGACCGATTCCGAGCCGATGGTCAGGTTCCGGAGGTCGGCGTAGATGGCGCTAGCGTTGCTCGACTGCGCGGAACCGGGGACCGGCGCGGAAAGCAGAGTGACAAGCAGAAGGAAGATCGACACATGGGCGGATCGACCAAGCATGGAGGGCTCCCAGAGTTTTCAGGTGAAAGCAAAATGCTTAGAGCAAAGATAGCACGGAAATGTTGCTGGGAGGTGAAGTCGCCAGGAAGTAACCACACAACAGTTACGAGGATTGCGGTTCGGTGCGATAACCTCCACGATTTGCGGCCATGCGGCGTCCGGCCGCGCGGAGAATCCACGGTGCGAAGCGCTGGATGGCCACGAGGGCTTTGCCGTGTCCGGTAATGATGGCTTCGCGTTGCCCCCTGGCGATGGCACGAAGGATTTGGCGAACGGCTTTGTCGGTGGGCATCACCAGCCAGGCAGGAATAGGCTCATTGGCCCCGGCGTGGAGGGTCCCCTGGTTGTCGACGCGGCGAATGTTGGAGGCCACGAAACCAGGGCTGATAAGCGTGACCTTGACGCTCGATAGCGCGAGTTCGGCGGTAATGGAATTGGCGAGAGCGCGTACGGCGAACTTGCTCATGGCGTAAGGTGAGGCGCCGGGGGTGGCGCCCCAGCCGGCAACGCTGCCGATGAGCACCACATTGCCTTGGGATTTTTCGATGGCAGGAAGAGCGGCGTAGACGGTGCGGAGCAGGCCGAAGACGTTGGTTTCGAATTGGCGGCGGTAGTCCTCGAGGGTGAGTTTCTTGAAAGCGCCGACGACGCCGAAACCGGCGTTGGCGATGACGATGTCGAGACGATTGTGCACGCGAAGCGCTTCGCTGACCGCGTGCGGGAGATCGGCGTCGTGGGTAACGTCGGCTGGGACGACGAGGGGCGCGGCTTTGCCGGTAGCCGCGATTTTCTGGGCGAGCGCGTCGAGTAGTTCCCTTCTGCGCGCGGTGAGGGTCAGGCGGGCGTCGAGTTGCGCGAGTTGGAGAGCGAGTTCTTCGCCAATGCCGGAGGAGGCGCCGGTAATGAGGACTGATTTGTTGTGGAAGAAAGAGCAGAGGGACATGCCGAGATGATAGCTGAAAATTGAGAAATGGATGTTGCGCATGGAGCGATGATAGCTGAAATCGAAATTGGAAAGAGTCAGGGCTAAACCCTGCTCATTTGGTACGACTCACGTGGTGGCAGAAGCCCCACATGGGCGCAGCCCTTCGCAAGGCTCAGGGTAAACAGTGCTGCGTCCCGACGGATTAGGCCCAGGAGTAGCCGTGCTTGGCTAGGGGTAGGGAGCGGAGGCGTTGTCCCGTGGCGGTAAAGATGGCGTTGCAAACAGCTGGAAGAATGGGTGGCAGCGCAGGTTCGCCCAGACCAGTGGGCGAGTTATCGGTTTTGAGGAAATGGATGTCGATGAACGGCGGGGTCTGGTTGATGCGTACGGGTTCGTAGTCGTTGAAATTGGATTGGGTGACGCGACCCTTTTCGACGGTGATTTCGTAGCTCATCACGGAACTGAGAGCCTCGATGACCGCACCTTGGGCTATATTTTCCGCAGCGCCGGGATTGATGATTTGGCTGCCGATGTCGCCGACGACCCAAACCTTTTCAATTTTCACCTGCTTCTGATCGTTCACGTGGAGTTGCACGACTTCGGCAAAATGGCCGCGGTGCGAAAACTGGAAAGCGACGCCTTGGGCAGAGCCGGGCGGCAGTTTCTGCCGGCCCCATGCGGATCGCGCAGCGACTTCTTTGAGGACGCCGGTCATGCGAGCAGCGTCAAGTTCCGGACCTTCCGATTTGACGGCGGGATTGCTGATGCGCGGAAGGGCGAGCAGGTCGAGGCGGAACTGGACGGGATCTTTTCCCGCGGCGTGGGCCAGTTCGTCGAGGAAGGATTGAAAGACCCAGCAGAAAGCGTTGCTGCGGGGAGCACGCAGAGCGTAAGTGGGCACACCAAGGGGCATGAGCGAGGCACCAAAATTGAAATTCTTGACGAAGGTGCCGGGGAATTCGCTGGGCGGAATATTGGCCGAGGGCGCGAATTTGCCGTTCTCGCCGAAGGAAACGAAATGATTCTGCCACGCGAGAAGATTGCCCGAGGAATCGAGGCCGCCCTTCAAGAAGTGGTACCCAGCGGGCCGATAGTGGTCGTGCTGGAAATCGTCCTCGCGGGTCCAAAGGAGTTTGATGGGCACGCCCACTTCCTTGGCGATAGCCGCGGACTCGACCATATAGTCGTTAGTGAGTCGCCGACCGAAGCCGCCACCGGCGCGCATGAGGTGCACAGTGATGTCCGACGCAGGAATATTGAGGACTTTCGAGACCAGTTGGCGCCCGCTTTCGGGTGTTTGCGAAGGCGACCAGAATTCAAGTTTGCCGTCGTGGTAATGAACGAGACAGTTTTCCGGTTCGAGCGGGGCATGCGCGATGAATGGATAGACGTAAGCGGCTTCGACGGTTTTGGCGGCAGAAGTTAAGGCCGCGGCAGTATCGCCATCGGTGCGGAGATGGATGGTGGGAGGCTTCGGCGCAAGGTCATTCGCGCACTTCAGGAATTCTGCTGAGCCCTGGTTGGCGGTGGCACCCTCGTCCCACTGGACCTGGAGTTTGTCGCGAGCGGTTTTTGCCTGCCACCAAGTGTCGGCCACGACGGCAATGCCAGGCATGAGACCGAGAATGTCGGTGGTGCCGGATACGACGAAGACATGGCGGACACCGGGGAACTTGCGAACTTCGTCGAGATTGGCGGAAACCACTTTTCCGCCGAAGACGGGGCATTTGGCGTATTGGGCCCAAAGCATATTGGGAACACGAAAATCGATGCTGTAGAGGTGCTGCCCGGAAACGATGGCCGGGGAGTCGACGCCCAGCGTGGTGTGCCCGATGATTTTGTAATCCTTGGGGTCTTTTAGGGTGACGGACTGGAGATCGGGCGGAGTCAGTGTGGCCGCTTTGGCCGCGAGAGAACCATAGGATGCCGAGCGATTGGAAGCAGCGTGATAAACGCAGCCGGACGAGGTGTGGCACTCGGATTCGGGAACGGACCAGGTCTGCGCGGCAGCGGTGACAAAGACTTGACGGCACGCGGCGCCGACACGACGCAGAGGATCCCAGTTGACGGGTGTAGAGGTGCTGCCGCCGGCGACCTGGCGGCCATATTTGGACTCATCGAGATCGGCCTGTTGGACGCGAACACTTTTCCAGTCGACGTCGAATTCCTCGGCGATGAGCATGGGGAGCATGGTTTTGACGCCCTGACCGGTTTCCGGGTTTTTGGCAGTGATAGTGAAGATATTTTCCGGAGAGACGTGGACGAAGGCTGTCGCGACGTAATTTTGCGCCGGCCCTTGGGCCCAGAGGGAGTCGAGCGGGTCAACGTAATAAGAAAAGAGCAGGGCGCCACCGGCGGCGGATGTCAGTTTAAGGAAGGAACGGCGAGTCAGATTTGCAGTTGTAGTGGCCATGGTGATTCCTTGGACGCACGAGGGGGGTGGAGGCGTTACGGCAGGAGATTGTAGCAGACGGAGAGGACCCGGACGTCAGTAATCGGTGACCAGTGACCAGAGACCGGAGATCAGGAACCTATTGGTGCTCGCTTGGGTGTGCGAGGCTGCAGACTAACAGGCATTGATGGTTACGGTGAGTACTTTTGGTCTATGTACCGGAGAAAGGCGGAGGCGTAGGTTGACGATACGGCTTAATTTGCGACGGAGAA
>DATKPS010000114.1:0-12525 GCA_035524015.1 Candidatus Sulfotelmatobacter sp. | reverse complement strand
CGTGTCATATTCACTGAGGCACAGCCCCTGATAGAACTGCCCGAAAGTGTAGCTGGCGCCGGGAATGGCTTTGTCGGTGAGCAAGTCTGTAGTGAAGATCAGGCAGAGTCCATGGGGCAACGAATCGCGGAAAAAATAGACAGTATGCTCACCGGCGTGTGGTCCAAAAACCAGGGCCACGGGGCGCTGCAGGGTTGCGCTCAAGGTGCTGCGGAGAGCCGCAAACCGGGAAAGAATTTCGGGTTGCTCGGGTAAGTCCACCAGGAGCGTCACATGGCGAGCTGGAGTCCAGATACGAAGAAAAGAGCGCAGCGCTTCGACGAGATTTAGCGTGGAAATTTCCTGGCGGGTCGTGCCATCCGCATAAAGTTGGATCAACTTGTCGGTGATACGGGGCGAGCGACGGAGCGGATCTTCTCCACGGGTGATGGCATCGAGGATCTCGCCGCAGAAGGCGCGCGGGATACGGTTGTCTGCCAAACGGAAGGGATTGAGTTGCAAGCGCACCGAGGCCAGGATCAGCGCGGCTTCCCAGATAAACGACTCCGTCAGAAGTTCCAGTGGCTGCTCCATTTGGAGGTGAAGGACCGGTGCATGACGCGACTGCAAGAGCTGGACTGCGTCGTGAAGTTCATTGGCATGGTCTGCGGCGTAGGAAAGCACCACAAAGGCGGCATCGTTCTCGACCGGAGACAGGTCCTGTGGATGCATACCCACCAAAGGAAATAGTCCGTGCTTGGTTTGCGTGAGGCTTCCCCCGATCATTTGGCCGAGGCGCTTGGCATAGACTTGCAGAGAAGGCGAAGCCAGCAATCCTAAGTAGCCGCGTCGCTCGGCGATGGTAGCGGAAAGGAATGCGGCGATCTGCAAAGCGGGATTTGCGCTAGAGGGATCAGCGCACTTGTTCCGCGCCTCGGTTACAGCGCTTAGAATCTGTTCGGGATCCGCTTGGCCGTGGGCGGTCAGCGCAGCGCTGAAGTGCATCAACGAGAAAAAAATCGCAGGGATGCGCGGAGGATCGGTGACCGTGTCGCGAAAACGATGACCCCGGGCGACACTGGCGAGATAAGTGTGCGATTCGGTTTCCGAAATGAAGTGCTTCGCCGAACCATTTCCTTCGTAAGACCGCAGGAGCTCCTGAAAATACAGAAATAGGCAGTGATCCTTGAGGCCGTATCGTTCTTTATTAGCCACGAAGAACATCGTGCGGCGCAGGTCCATTAGGTCTTCCGCCTTGCGGATGAACTCGGGGGAAATGCTGTCGAGAATGACCACTTTGCGAGCGCAAGAGACTCCCGAGAGCGTCATTAAAGCGGCGCCACAGAGGTTGGCGCTTTCCGACGAGAGAACCGCGTGGTCGACCAGACCGTCGGCATCGGCTCCGGCGAGAATGGTTCTCACCTGAGCCAGAAAATTCCAAATGGTTTCGGGTAGGGAGAGCCAGTCCAGCTTTGCTAAAGCGGGGTCGTCTTCGACGAGATCGGGTGGCCACAGGCTGACGTCTTTGTTCCAGAGCCGGGTTACGACTCGCTGGCTCAAATAGAACTGGAGTTCCTGCTCAAACCGGGCGCGCAACTGTCCCACTTCCAAAGAGTGCTTTAGCGTTGCCAAGCGCGTCACCAATCCGGGGTCAAAGGAGTTAAAACCACCGATTCACGAAAATTTCTGTATTGACGAACCCTTATTCCAACTTTCCAGGAAGGGGCAGGAGCAAGAGGAGATAAAGAACCGTAGAGAGATATACTTCCCGATTACGTGCTTTATGCTATAGAGTTCCTGGCTGTATTGCAAGCTGGCCATAGGTGAAGGACAATGTTTTCTTCCGGAGGATTTGATGGCAAACGATTCGTGCGAACCGACGCCGCCTAACGAACCAATCAAGCCAGGCACGCGCATGGTGCATTGTGTGAAATTCGACAAGGATTTGCCGGGACTAGAGCGCATCCCGTGGAAAGGCGAACTGGGCAAGCGCGTGTACGAAAACGTTTCCAAAGACGCGTGGAAGCTCTGGCTGGAATATTCCAAGATGGTGATGAACGAGTACCGGCTGAATCCCCTCGATCCCAATTCCCAAAAAATCATGGAAGAACAAATGGAGCAGTTTTTCTTTGGCGAAGGCGCCAAACTGCCGGAAGGCTACGTGCCCCCCAAGGCCAAGGGTTGAGCTCGCTGGCTCATTTCCCGTCCTACGAAGCAGCAATCCCACGCATCCTTATTCGAGTTTGTTACGTCTATCGTATGACATAGGGTCGACCTTCTCGGATGATAGGTGAATCTGGAGGGACTATGCAGAAATCCCTTGGGTTATTCCTCCTGCTTTCGATTCCGTTTTTGTCGCTTTCTTCTCCGCTTCGCAGTCAGACTAAGCTGGCCCTGCCCGGGTGCGAACCGTCAGAGCAAGTCCAGAAACTGCTGGACGCGAGGCTCGACGACAAGTTGCTAGAGAAGATGAAGTTTGCGGAGCGTGAGAGCTACCGGCAAGGCGTACTGGAAGATGCGATCAGAGAATATCCCAGAGAAATACTGCCTTACCAGGAACTGATCGCCAGCACGCGGTCTCATGGGCCAGACTCTTTCTCCGCGCTCCAAGTACGCTTTTCGAAATTCGCCGCGGACCATCCCAACGATCCTTTAGCACTGACGGTAGGCGGAATAGCGCTGGTTGGCAAGAACACACCACAGAGCATACGGTTGCTGGAAGCCGCAAAAAGCAAAGCCCCCGATTTTCCTTGGGCATCGCTGCAACTGGCGAAGATTTATTTCAGCGGCAAGCGCGCGGACAATGCCAAAACTGCTGAGTATATCGCCGCTTTTTTCTCGGCATGCCCGGCCTCTGCGAATGGAACAGCACAGTGGATCCTAACTAAAAACGTGGCATTGCAACCTGAGGTTGCCGCGGCCTTACGGTCGCGATTGGAAAAAGAAACCGACCCTAAGCGTTTGGAGGAGTATCAGACGCTTTGGGGCTTGGAGTTCCGGACGAGACCACCGGCGGAACACCAGGCGGTTCGTGACCAGATGAGCCTGGACCTGAAGCGGCTCGAAGCGCTCAATCCCAACGGAGACGTCGAATGGCGCGCCTTTTTAGTCAAAGGCTACAAGCAAAGCGGAGCCAGCAAGGAAAACGTTGCCGCGGTCGAAGATGACCTAACCAAGGCATTCCCTCGATCCCAACAGGCACATCGGATTGCGGAGGAGCGTTGGCAAAATGCTCATAAGCAGCCTGAAGACCAAGCCGATAAGGCAGCTTGGGATAAATACTCACGGGAGTATGAACAGGCGGTCCAGGAGTGGCTCGGTGAGTTTACGGAGGACACCGCGCTCCAGCGATATGGCTGGTTTTTAGCGATTTATCCTGACGAGACAATACCGGAGAAGGAAGGCCTTGCCGCCTTGAATCAGTTACTTCAGTCATCCGCAGAATACGACGGGTCCGAAATGCAGCTTTGGGCTCAGAACATGGCGGCCAACTATTTGTCGGACCGGGGCTGGGAACCGACACGTGTAATTGAGTTGGTGAATACTGCGATGCCGCTGCACGAGAAACAAATGGAACCATACTTTGAATATGACAACCTCTCCGCCGACGAGGCGAAGATGTTTTCCGAGCAGAAAATCTCGCAAAACCAAATGTTCGCTGCGCTGCTTCTAAAGGCTGCCCAACAAGCAGGAAAGCCACAAGCCGCGGCACGCATCCGGGCAATGGTGGAAGGTCCACCTCCTGAAGACAAGAAGTTCCTTTCTGGATATTGGAGCAATCGGGCGCGTTTGGCTGCCCTCGATAATCACAAGCAAGATGCGCTCGCGTACTATCAGCTGGCTTTGCAGACTCGTGAAGAGCCTCCCAAAGCGTGGCGTGGAAAGCTGAAGGACGAAGACATGGACGAGGCCCACGCGCTCTGGAAGGAACTGGGCGGTACCGAAGTGGCGTGGGCGGTATGGAGCAAGCCGCCGGCAGCAAACGAAGCACAACCGGCGGAGGGCCGCTGGGAAAAACCCACAAAAGAAATTCCGACATTCGAATTGTCGGATCTATCGGGAAAGACCTGGCGGCTAAAGGACCTGAGTGGAAAGACTGTTCTCATTAACCTGTGGGCGACCTGGTGCGGCCCTTGCAATGCGGAACTTCCGCAACTGCAAAAATTCTATGAGTCAGTGAAAAACCGGAGCGATATTCAGGTTCTGACATTTAACATCGACGAGGATCTTGGACTGGTCGCGCCGTATTTGCGGGACAAGGGTTATACGTTCCCGGTGCTCCCGGCGTATTCCGTTGTGGTCAGCCTCCTGGATGGCCTTGCCATTCCGCAAAACTGGGTCGTAGATTCGAAAGGCACTTGGCGATGGAGGCAGATCGGCTATGACGGAGGCACGGACGCTGAGTTTCAAAAAGAGATGCTTGGGAGATTAGATTCTCTGGAGAAGACACCGTGACCTGCGAGCAACGGTCAGCGATTGAAGCTTCCCTCAAGGCCGTTCCGCTTGAGGAATTGCGTGGCTTAACGGATGCTCCACGGGGAGCCGTGGCGTTAGTGTGAAGTGTAGTTGGCGGTGAGCTTCGCGCAAGGATTGTTCGGCTTCGGCCGGTGTGGATGCGCGGGCAAACAAAAAGCCGAGATAGCTGGAGCCTTCGGGCCACGCGGCGATGAAATCGTGCAGGCGTGCGGTGATTTCGAGGCTGGTGATTCCGGGGATGGCGCGGGCTGGTTCTTCGCCTTGCACCAGATCGAGAATGCCGCTGTGGGGAACGGGAATCATCATGACGGCGGACGCTTGCGCCTCGCGGGGTGCGCCGGCTCCCGGCATTTCCAACTCGTGGCGCAGCAGCAATTCCTCGAGGTCGAGGTGATCGGTTTCCTCGGGGACTACAAAACGCAAGGCGCGCGCGCACAATCCGCCGATGGGGCGAGCGGCAACCTCAATGGGCCACACGCCTTGCGCATTGAGACGAAATTCGCCGTGCACAGGACCGTGCGACAATCCCAGAGCGCGCACTGCGTTGACGAACGACGTTTCGATGCTGCGCTGGTCGGCCTCGGATAGCCGCGACGGGGTGACGTAGATCGATTCTTCGAAGTACGGGCCTTCGAGCGGGTCGGGCTTGTCGAAGATCGTGAGAACACGCAGCTCGCCTTTGGTCAGCAGACCTTCCACGGCAACTTCCCTGCCCTCTAAATAGCCTTCCACCAGCATTTGATCGAGGTGCGGTTCGCGGGTGGAGCGCACTTCAGGAGAATCGAGCAGACGCTTCAGGCGCAACGCGCCGGTGACAAATTCATTGCGATTATTTGCGCGCACTACTCCTTGACTCGCGGAGAGCGAGAGGGGCTTCAACACACAAGGATAGCGAATGCCGAGAAGGGCGGGCTCAGGCATGGGCTCGAGCTTTACGCTTTGAAACCAGGGCACCGGCAAACCTGCATCGCGAAATACTTCCCGCATGCGCAGCTTGCTGCGGCAGGCCTCTACACTGGCGGGGTGGTTGTGAGGCAGGCCAAGTCCGCGAGCGACATACGCGGCGGTTACGGTCGGGCGGTCGCCGACTGCTAACACTCCATCGACCGGCAAGCCGCGTTGCGATTCGAGGACCTTCGCGGCCGCGCCTTCGGGTAGTTCGAAATGCACCGGGAGGGCCTGATCGTTCCAGGGATCGTCGAGATGGCTGCAGCGATCGGTGACATAGGCCAGGTCAACGCCCAAGCGGTCGGCGGCGCGCTGGAAAGAGCGCGTCTGGTAGCCAAGTTTCGTAGCGAAGAGCAGAATCCGTTTTTTCTGTGTCATCGCACCCATTGATAAGGCACACATCTATAAAAAGGTTTCCGCCTGGGGAACGGCTTCGCGAGCTTTGGCGCTGGGGACCAACTGGTCCCTGGTAGGCTCGGCTCAACAATACCAAGGCTCATTGAGATAAGGAACGGTGGCGCGCGAGGCGAGAACCGGTTGTAGGGGTTCGCCGACATTCTGATTTGCGGCTTGACGTACGGTGCGCCACATTATTTCGAAAGTCGCGGAACGGGTGCGCTTGAGTTTTTCGCTGGCGGCGACGATTTCCTGCAACGCGTCGCTCAGTTGGTCGATGGCCGGGTTCCGATTTTTCCAAGGGTACACGAGCGCCTGGGCGTCGAATGGGCCAACGATGTTGCGAATTTCCGGCAACTCCAGCAGGCGAGAGCCCGCGGGAATCAACAGGCGGATGGCGAGTTGGATGGGGCCTACTGCCTCCACCAAATCCAGCTTGTTGATTTGCGTGAACAGATCGAGCAGCTGATCGAAAGTGGTCCAAGGGGTAAAGGGAATGAAGGTTGGTTGCAGGGTGATGCCGGCACGGCGGCACAGTTCCAGGGCGCGGAAGAAGTCCGCGCGCGTGTGACTCTTTTCCAATTTTTGCAGCACGGCATCGTCCAGAGATTCTACGGCGGAAATAATGAACAAGCAGCCTGCGTTGCGCAGCGCAGGCAGCAATTCCGCGTTCTGGAGAAGATGCTCGACCTTGATGGTGACATCGTAGGTGAGTTGAGGAAATTCGCGGTGCAGTGCTTCGATGACGGGAATCACATGGCCGGGGCCATTGAAGAAATCGGGATCGCCAAAAGTGATGTGGCGCGCGCCGGCGGCGACCTGCTGACGAATGTCCGCCAGCACCACTTCGCGATCCACCACACGAAATACGCCTTCGTACACCGGCACGACCGGACAATGGCGGCACAAATGTTTGCAGCCGCGGCTCGCTTCTGTGTAACCCACGACGCGATGCTCGCCGGAAGGAAGCACCAGATGGGCGTAGGCACGCAGCGGTGGCAGGCCAGAGCGGTCGGGCACCTGAAAGCGCAAGCGGCTGAGCGATACATTCGAATCCAGGGGATGAATCTGCGGCAACGCGGAAAGTCCGGAGAGATGCTCGGCAAGATCGACCAGGGCCTGCTCAAATTCGCCGCCCAGCAGGTTAGTGATGCCCTGTGCGCGGAGAATCTCGACGGAGAGCGACGCATACAAACCGTAGGCACAGAGATGCGCTTTGGGATTGAGCTGGCGGATTGATGGCAGCAGTTTTACCGTCAGGCGCGTGGCGGTGTGCATGGGCACATAGAACGCAATTAAACCCGCATCGCGGATGGCCTGTTCGTCGAGCGCTTCGCGGGATAAATCGAGGCAGGTCACGTGATGGCCGCGTTTGCGCAGCCAAGCCGCGGGCGAAGCCAATCCGAAAGGCTGCCGCCCCAATTCGTATGTGGAGATCAGGACAATTCGCACAACGCCTCATTATATCCGCGTCTGCCGGTACACGCGATTTCGGTTATGATTAAAGGATTCGCCCTTGGAAAGGAAGTCGAGAATGCCCATTTCCGCCGCAAATTCGTTTGGTGCCCGCGACAGACTGAGCGTAGGCGCACAGGTTTTCGAGATTTATCGCCTGGAGAAACTGGAACAGCAAGGGCTCGGGTCCGTTGGCCATCTCCCCTTCTCGCTGCGCATCCTGCTGGAAAATTTGCTGCGCTGCGAAGACGCGCGCTTCGTGCACGCCGACGATATCCGCGCACTGGTGCAATGGAAACCGAACGGCCAGCAAAAAGAAACCGCGTTTATGCCCGCGCGGGTGTTGCTGCAGGATTTCACGGGCGTTCCCGCGGTGGTCGACTTGGCGACTATGCGGGAAGCCATGCAGAAACTGGGCGGGAATCCCAAGAGAATTAATCCGCTCTTTCCGGCGGAACTGGTAATCGATCACTCGGTGCAGGTGGATAGTTTCGGGCAGCGAAATTCGTTTGATCTGAATGCAGAATTGGAATTTCAGCGCAATCTGGAGCGCTACCAGTTTCTGCGTTGGGGTCAGAACGCCTTCCGCAATTTCAAAGTAGTGCCGCCGGATACCGGCATCTGTCATCAGGTCAATATCGAGTATCTGGCACGGGTGGTGTGCTCCATGCCGAATGGCAATCGCCTGGAGGCGTTTCCGGATTCGCTGGTGGGCACGGACTCGCACACAACCATGGTCAATGCTCTGGGCGTGTTCGGTTGGGGCGTAGGCGGAATTGAAGCAGAGGCAGCGATGCTGGGGCAGCCGCTATCGATGCTCGTGCCGGAGGTGGTCGGCTTCAAACTACACGGGCGCTTGCCGGAAGGATCGACGGCGACGGATCTTGTGCTCACCGTTACAGAAATGCTGCGCAAGAAAGGCGTGGTCGGAAAATTCGTGGAGTTTTACGGCTCCGGGCTTTCCAGCTTGAGCGTGCCCGATCGCGCCACGATCGCCAATATGGCTCCGGAGTACGGCGCGACCATGGGCTTTTTTCCGGTGGACAACGAGACGCTGTCGTACTTGCGGTTCACCGCGCGGAGCCACGAACAAATCGCGCTGGTGGAAGCTTATTGCAAGGAACAATCGCTGTTCCGCACGGATACGACGCCGGATCCGCAGTTCAGCGACCAACTCGAGCTGGATCTGGGCACCGTGGAACCGACAGTGGCCGGGCCGAAGCGTCCACAAGATCGCGTGGCGCTGAAAAATGCAAAAAGTTCCTTCACGAAGGTGGTGGAAGGCGCGCCGGTGAAAGAAGTTGCGGTAAAGAATAACGGCGACGCGTTCCCACTATCGAGTGGGGCGGTGGTGATTGCCGCGATCACCAGTTGCACGAACACTTCGAATCCTTCGCTGATGCTCGGCGCGGGCCTGCTGGCGAAAAAAGCGGTGGAGCGCGGGCTGCAAGTAAAACCGTGGGTAAAAACCAGTCTGGCGCCCGGGTCGAAAGTGGTCACCGATTACTTGGCAGCTTCCGGCCTGATTTCGTACTTGGAAAAGCTGAAATTCCACTTGGTGGGCTACGGCTGCACCACTTGCATAGGCAATAGCGGACCGCTGCCGGAGCCGATTGGCACGGCGATCAAAGAAAACAACATGGTGGCCGTGGCGGTGCTGAGCGGCAATCGCAATTTCGAAGGGCGGGTGCATCCGCTGGTGCGCGCGAACTACTTAGCTTCGCCGCCGCTGGTGGTGGCTTACGCGCTTGCGGGGCGGATGGACCTGGACTTGACCAGCGAAGCGATCGGCAACGACACTGCGGGCAAACCTGTCTACCTGCGCGACATTTGGCCCACACCGCAAGAGGTGGAAGCCACGGTACGCGCAGCCGTGAATACGGAACAATATCGCAAAGAATACAGCGAAGTTTTCGAAGGCGACGCGCATTGGAAGGGCATGCACGTGCCCGAAGGCGATTTGTACAAGTGGGAAGCCAATTCCACGTACATCAAATTGCCACCGTATTTCGAGAATATGCCGAAGAATCCGCCGGCGCTGGCCGATATCGAGGGCGCGCGGGTTCTGGCGGTTCTGGGGGATAGCGTTACCACCGATCACATTTCGCCCGCCGGTTCGATCGCGGTGGAATCGCCCGCTGGGAAATACCTGATAGCGCATGGCGTGAAGCCACACGAGTTCAACTCCTACGGCGCGCGTCGCGGCAATCATGAAGTGATGATGCGCGGCACCTTCGCGAACATTCGTCTGCGCAACCAACTGGCGCCGGGAACCGAAGGCAGCTGGACCTTGCATCTGCCCGACGGCGAAAAAATGTTTATCTACGATGCCGCGGTGAAATATCGCGAAGAAGGCGTGCCGCTGGTGGTCATCGCGGGAAAGGAGTACGGCTCGGGATCGTCGCGCGATTGGGCGGCCAAAGGCACGCGCTTGCTGGGCGTGCGCGCGGTGCTGGCGGAGAGCTTTGAGCGCATTCACCGCAGCAACCTGGTGGGGATGGGCGTACTTCCGCTGGAGTTTCTGCCGGGAGAGAACCGCGAATCGTTGGGGTTGACGGGACACGAAGTTTACAGCATCGAAGGCGTGGCTACACTGACTCCGCGAAAAGAGGCTACCGTGCACGCGAAGTCGGCAGACGGCAAAGTGAAGACGTTCCAGGCGCGCATCCGCGTGGATACACCGGAGGAAGTGTCGTACTACAAGCATGGCGGCATCCTGCAGTACGTGCTGCGGCAGATGCTGGAATAGATCTCAGCGCGGGAAGGCCAGAGAACGGCCCACTTCAGAAAGTGGGCCCTACATCGGCTTCAGGCTCCTACGCAGGCTTGCTAGCTGCGCGCTTTCGGCGAATGACAAAGGGTAGCAGGACGATGCCGGCGATGACGGAAACTACGCTGGCGACTTGGGCGTTGGACAAGCCGAGAATCCACGGTGGATTGATGCGTATGATTTCGACCAGGAAGCGCGCCACACCGGTAAGAATCAGATAGAGGCAGAAGATGGTGCCGCGGGTTTCTGGGTTCTTTAGTATTTTGCCTCCCAGGTACCACAGCAACGCGCCGATGGCGCTCCAGACGATCAGTTCATAGAGCGGCGCGGGATGCACGCGGCAATCCGCGGGAAAGCCGCGTTCCACGCAAGTTTGTGTGGTGGGCACAACGCCGTTGGGGAAGGCCATGCCCCATGGTAGCGATGTGGGCTTGCCGTAATCGCCATCGCCGGAAAGAAAGCAGCCGATGCGGCCTATGGCGTAACCAAAGCTGGCCGACGGCGAGCAGGCGTCGAGAAATTGCAGAAGTGGAAACTTGGCTCGCCAGCCGAGCAGCAACAGAGCGCCAAAGCCACCCAGGAATCCGCCAAACCAAGCGAAGCCGTAACGGCTGAGCAACAGATTCCAAGGATGTTCAAAAAACAGTAGTCGATTATCGGGTTCCAGCAAGTGATAGAGCTTGGCGCCGAGAATGCCAGTCAGCCCCGCGACGGTGATCATGAAGAACGCGTCGGCTTTCATGCCGCGGCGGTCGAAGTCGGCTTGCAGGATGTACGCCGCGGTGATCAGCGCCAGCGCCACCATTAATCCAAATGTGGGGATCGTCAGCGGTCCCAGATGAAGGTATGGAATCATTCGCGCGTGTTGGCCAAACTTAAAGTATACACGAGGCGCTTTAGTGAGCCGGGCGCAAGCGCCAGTGGAAGAGCAACCCCAGCGCCAGCCACGCCGCTAGAGCCAGCCACTCCGCGAGGCTGAAATGGCCGGGAACCCACGGCAGCCACTTCATCAGCACCAGAGCCAGAGAGACGAGGCTGCCGGTGGCGGCCACCAAGCGGAGCCGGGTTCCCCGAGCCACCATATATAAGGATACGCAGGCAGCCAGCCAGCCGAACGCGGAAGCCATGGAGCCGACCTCGGTAACCGGCACGAGCAGCGCATCGCCGACAAGCAATCCTACGAGCGTCGCGAAGGTGACGCCGGCAATGGCCACATTGGGCGTTTGGTGCACTGGATCGATCCCCGCAAACATTCGCGGTATGGTGCCGCGGCGGCCGAAGGCGAACACCATGCGCGTGGCCGCGACGAAGTTGCCATTGAACACCTGCAGCAGGCCCACCAAGGTGACCGCCAGGATCAATCGCGAGATCCACGTGGTGTGCGTCCCTTGGGCAAAGGCAATCGCCGTGGCGAATCGTTGGCCCAGCAAACCCTGCCATGGCGCAATGTAGGATACGGCTCCAATCATCAAAGTGTAAAAACCAGCGCCCACCAACAAGGCCATGGCGATGGCTTTGAAAAAATTCCCAGGAGGAAAACCGGGATGGGATTCTTCCGCGACCTTGGGCACGGATTCGAAGCCGGTGACGAAGTACGGCACGATTTGCAACGTCAACAAAATGGAGAGCAGTGGCGCTTGCCGGAAGTACGGGTGCAAATTGACGGCGTGGCCGCTGTGCGCGCTAGTGAGCAGCAGAAATAAGAATACGGTTAGAACCGCGGTGGTGGTCCAATTTTGGAAAGTGGCGCTGGCCCGGATGCCGCGATAATTGAGCCAGGCGAGAAAAATCGTGAGCGCTGCGCCCAGCAGCAGCCGCGGCAGAAATACGGGCTGTCCCGAAACGCGGTACAACTCCCAAACATCCAGCTGCGGAAACAAAAAAGCAACCAGTTTGCCGACGGCGACCGCTTCCCACGGGCACACGATGAAATACGCCAGCAACATGATCCAGCCGGTGATGTAGCTGACGAACGGCGGAAAAACTTGCGCGGTGTAGGCGGCCTCGCCGGAAGCGTCCGGCAAACGCTTCACCCATTCGCCGTACACGTAACTGACCGGAAGCAACAACAGGCCACCCAGCGCAAAGCCGAGCATCGCGCCAAGCGGACCGCCACGCCCCAGCCAGTCGTCCATGACGACAACCCAGCCGGTGCCAATCATGGTGCCGAAGCCGAGTGCGAAGTAATTCCAGAGGGTGAGTTTGCGCGCGAGAGTGGGCATTCAGGCGGTATGCGCAGAGAAATTCACGGGGAGTATCGAGTCGTATGCTATGAGCGCTGCGAGGCGAAGTCAATCATGGAAGTGCGACCGCAGATTGCACCCGCAGCCTTCCAACAACCCGGTTCTTCTTGGCTTTTGTGTCGGAGCTAAAGAGTCTGTGTGAGAACTCGTAAGCAGGCCCTCAGCGGCTGAAGCCGCAATGATTCTGCGCTGGTTACGGCACGACTGAAGTCGTGCCCTGACGACAAACAGAAGTTGTCACACGGACTCTAAAGCTCC
>DATKPS010000113.1:0-4682 GCA_035524015.1 Candidatus Sulfotelmatobacter sp. | reverse complement strand
TTTGCGCGTGCGATTTACGATTTCCAGGGCGTAGTCGTGCAAGCTGCTGTCCACCTTCACTCGCGCGACGGCTTCCTGCATGGCCAGCACATCGGAAACGTCGGCAATCGGTTCCAACGTGCCCACGCCATTCTCCGTCGTGCGGCTGCGGAGAATCTGCCGCTCCGTTTCGTGTGACGGGTAGCCCATCTTGATGCGCATCAAAAATCGGTCCAGCTGCGATTCCGGCAGGGGATACGTGCCGTGATGTTCCACAGGGTTCTGCGTGGCAATCACCAAAAACGGTTTCGGCAAGGGCAACGTTCGGCCGTCCACCGTAACTTGCGCCTCGTTCATGGCTTCCAGCAGCGCCGACTGCGTGCGCGGCGTGGTTCGATTGATCTCGTCGGCCAGCACCACGTTCGCGAACACCGGGCCCGGACGGAACTCAAACTCCCGCGATTCGGGATTATAGACGCTGACGCCCAGAACATCGCTGGGAAGCAAATCGGAAGTGAATTGAATGCGTTGGAAGGTGCAATGGAACGAATTTGCGAGCGCCTGCGCCAAGGTGGTTTTGCCGACCCCGGGCACGTCCTCGATCAGCAAGTGTCCGCGCGCCAACAGCGTGATCAGCGCCAACTGGATCACATCTTCCTTGCCAAAGATGGCGCGGGCAATCGAACGCTGCAGTTGTGTGACCACCTGCGAGCTGACAGTCGGCATCGGTTGAAAACCCTTAGTCTTCCTGTTACAAATAGATGAAGGCTGTTGCCTCCACGTTTCAGCGAAACTGCAACAACCCTTACCCGTTTCGACGGGCGATTAGCTCAGCGGTTAGAGCGCTCGCCTCACACGCGAGAGGTCAAAGGTTCAAATCCTTTATCGCCCACCATTCCTTCGAATTCTGACATATCTGCATTCGAAAAGACCTTTCCATTGGGCCGAATTGTGACCTAGTTGCTATTTGGTCTCTCGCGCAGCCGTCTTGTATAGTGGCCCCATGCACACATTTCTTCGCGGTCTCGAGTTCCTGACCCTGGGCCTCTGGCTGGGTGGCGTCGCCTTTTTGAGTTTCGTCGTCGCCCCCGGCGCCTTTTCGATCCTGGGCAGCCGTGATGCCGCCGGGATGATGGTCGGCTACTCCTTGGCGCGCCTGCATTTTGCAGGCATTTTTCTCGGCTTGCTGTTCCTTTTGGCCCGGCTGGCGCGCACCCGCGATTTCGGCAGCTTCACCACGGCCGCGGCGCTGTGCGTCGTCTTGATGGTGGTGCTCACCGCCGCTTCCCAATTCACCGTCAGCAACCGCATGGAAGGCCTGAAGAAGCAAATGGTCTCGGTGCAAAACACACCGGAAACCGACCCTCGCCGCGTCGAATTCAACCGCCTCCACCACATTTCCGTGGCCTACGAAGGCGCCGTGCTGCTGTTGGGCCTGGCCGGCATGTTCCTGCTGGTCCGCGAAACTGTCGCCAGACCCTAGCCTCTCTTTTTACCTTTTGCGCGAGCCGCTGCCCACTTTGAGTTCTTGTGCTTCTTGGTTGGCTTGCGCACGCGAATCTTGTTCGTAAACGCATATCCCGCTTTTTCGAACGCCCGCCACATGTACCAACTCGCCACCGTCCGATACGGCCGCCAGCGTTCCCCGAATTTCAGCAATTCCTTGGGTGTGGGCATGTGCTTCTTGCCATAAACCACCGACCAACCCTTCTTCACTCCCAGATCATGAATCGGCAGCACATCCGGCCTTCCCAGGCGAAATATAAGAAACATCTCCACGGTCCACGCGCCGATCCCTCGTACCGACACCAGCCGCTCGACCAACTCTTCATCAGACAGCTGCAGGGCTTCCTCATGTGTGGGAACAATTCCGGCCGCTGCCTTTTTGGCTAGATCCTTCATCGACAGCGCTTTGGCGCGCGACAATCCGGCCTTGCGCAATTTCGCGATCGGCAGTTTCCGCATTTTTTCCGGTGTTGGTGGATGCCCGTTGTCCCCAAGCTCCCGAATCCGTCCATAAATGGTCGCCGCCGCCTTGCCGGAGATCGATTGGTAGGTAATCGAGCGGATCAGCACCTCGTACGGCGAATGCGTATTCGTCAAATCAATCTGAAAAGCTCGCAACTCAGGAACAAGTTTCTTCAGCTGTTCATCGCAAGCGCACAAATGACGTACCGCGTCCTCTAAGTCGAAGGGCAGTTTCATCACAGAGATGTTTTCGTTGGTCATAGGCGTTCAACCATAGTACAGCCAGACGCGTTCGGTAAGAGCGATCCTGCTCAGGACAGAGCCTGTGAACCAGCGCCAGCAGCTCGATATGCTAAAATTGCATGATCGTTTGATCAGATTTCGTGCACTGTCATCGTTGGTTCTGTTCCAGAACCATTCACCTGACATCGCATACTGGAATGAAGGGTTTCTCGATTCATGCAAACTGGCATTATTGGCTTGCCGCAAGTAGGAAAAACCACGCTCTTTCGCATCTTGACCAAGGCGCACGTTGACGCCAAGGGCGCGCAGGCGACCCACGTTGGCGTAGCTAAGGTTCCCGAACCGCGGTTACTCGAACTGGCAAAGCTCTACCATCCGAAAAAAATCACTTACGCCTCAGTGCAGTATGTCGATCTGCCCGGCGTGCAGAAGGAGCGCATGCGCGAAAGCCTCGCCACACTTCGCGACGTGGACGCCATCGCTCACGTGATCCGCGTTTTCGAGGATCCCAGCGTTCCTCATCCCGAAGGTTCCATTGATCCGCTGCGCGATGCCACCAACCTGGACCTCGAACTCATCCTTTCCGACCACGAACAAATCACCAAGCGCCTGGAACGCGTCGAAAAAGATTTAAAGAAGAAGAAAGATCCCCACCTGGAATTGGAAAAAGGGGTTCTCGAGAAGTGCAAGGCGCACCTGGAAGCCGAAAAGCCCCTCCGCGAATTGGAACTCACCCCCGAAGAGCGCAAACCGATCAGCGGTTTTCTTTTCTTGTCGCAGCGGCCCATGCTTTACGTGTTGAATTTGGGCGATGAAGAAGCGGCGGAAATGGGCAAGGCCATTGAGAAGCACAAGCTCTCGGCCTTACAAGGCCGGCCGAACACCGCCTTGGTAGCCGTTTGCGGACGCTTGGAGGCGGAACTCGCGGAAATGGACGAAAAGGAAGCTGCCGAGTTACTCGCCTCATACGGTTTGCACGAGCCGGGCCTCAATCGTCTGATTCGCGCCACCTACGATTTGATGGGCCTTTTCCCGTTCTTTACCGCGGGCGAACCCGAAGTCCGCGCCTGGACCATTCGCAAGGGTTCCACCGCAGTGAAAGCCGCCGGGGAGATTCACAGCGACATCGAGAAGGGCTTCATCCGCGCCGAAGTGGTCCGCTGCGATGACCTGCTCGCTGCCGGCAGCATCGCCGCCGCCAAGGAAAAAGCGCAAGTCCGCCTGGAAGGCAAGGACTACATCGTCCAGGAAGGCGATGTTATCCTCTTCCGCCACAGCGGATGAATCGGTGTGTGACAACTCCTGTTTATCACGTGGCACAGGCACTCTTGCCTGTGCTCTTGGGTTGCCGATAGCACAGCCAACCCAACTTGCGGAAAAAGCCCTTTGGTTTGTAGGCCGCTGCTTTCGATCACGACGTATGGAGTTGGTCTTTAGCCCTGCAGCAGCTGACTTTGTAACCGCCACCTCATTTATGAGACAACTTCTATACGGCTACAGAAGGAACCGAAAAGCGCGGCTCGGCTTGAGTGTTTCTCTTAACTGAAAACTGATAACTGAAAACTGATAACTTCAAACTGCCTTGTCCCACGACCTTCCATTTCGCATCGCTCTCGCCGCCCTGCTCGGTGTGGTCGCCGCGGCCGCGAACGTCCTCGGCGGCTATTTCGTGGTTCGCCGGGAATGGCCGCGCAAGTACCTGCAATATTTTGTCGCGCTCGGTGCGGGCTACATGCTCAGCGTGGCCTTCGTTGAAGTCATCCCGGAGTCCGTGCATCTCGCCGGAGAGCACGCGCTCCTCTTCGTCTTGATCGGCTACTTCCTGATCCATCTTTTCGAACACACCATCTCTCCACATTTTCATTTCGGCGAAGAAACGCACACCGAGGAAATGCATGGCCACCATCACGCGCGCCGCACCGTTTTGCTGGGCATGGTCATTCACACCTTCTTCGACGGCGTGGCCATCGCCGCCGGCTTTCTGATTTCCACCTGGCTCGGAATGGTTATTTTCCTCGCGGTGTTCTTGCACAAGTTGCCGGAAGGCTTCACCATCGCTTCGGTTGTGTTGGCCAGCGGACAAGGCAAGCGCAGCGCGGTGCGTGCCGCCAGCCTCTTAGGGGCTGCCACTCTTGCCGGGGTCCTGCTGACCAGCCAGCTTCAGGGGCAGCTTAAATATGCGTTACCGCTCTCGGGAGGGGTTACCGTTTACGTCGCCGCCACGGATTTGCTTCCCGAAGTGAACCGGGAGCCGAACTGGCGAATGGCGCTGCTGGTCTTCGTCGGTGTCGCTAGTTTATTGATTCTAAAGGCTTTGTTCCATGTCGAGGCCTAGCCATTCCCCGCCCGTGCCTTCCCCGCCTCCTTCTGTCGAACCGCAACTTTCTGAGAACAAACGTGTTTGCTACAGTGTGGGTGCTATGGCCAGAACCGACGTCCAACTTATGCTGGACGTGAAAGCTGGTGACGAAGCTTCTTTTGAGCTTCTATTG
>DATKPS010000112.1:0-59917 GCA_035524015.1 Candidatus Sulfotelmatobacter sp. | reverse complement strand
ACTCATTCTGGAAGTGGTGGAGTTCGCGATAAAGAGCGACGTTGTTGTTTTTCCAGGCGCATTGACACCCACGGAAGTCATCACCGCATGGAAGGCCGGAGCTGACTTCGTCAAAATCTTTCCCTGCGGGCAAGTAGGCGGTGACAGTTATATCCGAGCACTGAAAGCACCGTTGCCACAGGTGCCGCTAATTGCCTCCGGAGGCGTAAACCAACAGACGGCTCTGAATTTCATTCTGTCGGGGGCAGCCGGCCTCGGTATAGGCGGAGAGTTGATCCCAGGCGAATCCGTGCAACACCGACAGGAAGACCGCATTCTTGAATTGGCGCACAGGTTCAAAAAACTGGTGAAAGAGGCACGTAGGCGCAGTTCGGCACACTGATGGACACTCAAAGACCCACGCCCGCTAGAATGCGCAAATATCGTGCAGCGGACAGCAGTGCGAATCCTCATAGCTGTCTGCTTCGAGGCGCCTGCTTTGTCGCTGCCACTCTGTTGGTGCTTTCCACTCAAGCAAATGCTAATTGCGCTCAGACCGCGGAGACACTCGCGCAAGTGAAGAGAGTGTACGTTGGATCGCTAGGAAACAAGGAAGGGACCACGGACCTTCGTGAGAAACTCATCCGGCGTCTTCGAGGGGCTCGCGGCATCCAAGTTGTGGAAAGCCCCAGCCAAGCGGACGCAATCCTCACGGGCAGCGGTGCGATTTGGCTGCAAGGTTACATCAGCACCAACCCCAAGCCCTCTCCCTACAATCGGCAACCCGTCTATGGTGGCTATCTATCGGTGCAACTGCACGGGAAGGATAGCGCGACTCTGTGGTCCGCCGACATAAAACCAGGCGTGTTCCCGTGGAGTGGCGTGGCGCAGGATCTCGTGAACCGAGCAGCAAAGCAATTGCTGTTGGAATTACATCAGAATCGCCGTTCCAAGTAGTGATTGACTCGATTTCTGATTCCAAATACCGACAGCGCTGTGCGTCTGGGGCTTGGGATGGCCGCTTAACGAAACTCTTTCGCACCATCTCGTCGCTGTCCAGGCGGTCCCGATCCGGACAGTCAGCGAAGCAATTTGCCGAGGCCTCTAGGGACAAGCGTTAGCCCAGGTTAGTAACAAGGGTACACCACAGGTACACGGAAAAACGGACCTGCGCAAGTAGGTGCTGCATCAGTCGATTAGGTTGGTAGGGGCGGTGGGGATCGAACCCACGTCCGAAGTTTGGTAAGCTCTTTGTAAATGTACAGTTTCACGCGGCTGCGAACCATGCAAATCTGACCGGCAAGCGTTGGGTCCAATTCTGGCCCCCGGCACCATCCGAACGTACATCCCCCACCAAGTCCCACTCACCGCTGAGTTTGTAGCTTTTCCCTTCTGGGGTGAGCGTGATTTCAGTGCAGTGCTGCGCGAGTTCTGCTTTCGCCCTGGGCACTTCGCCAGCCAAGCGCGCTTGAATATCGGCTAGCCCGTTTAGCACGAAGGCCTCGATCTCCTGGAGCCGGGCGTCAATTCCGCGGCCATCCGTAGCAAGTAATGCGTCGCTGATTTCCTCAAGGCGCCGCTTTCGTTTTTCGAGTTCCGCGAGGAGGGCTGGAGAATGCCGTCCCGAGGCAATCACGGCCGCAAGATTGCTGATTTCGGCTTTCAGTCCATCGCGTTCGCCCCGTAACATCATCAGATGAGAGCGCGTGTTATTCAGCCTTTCGGAGAGCTCGGCTTTGAACCTTGCGAAGGCGTAGCGAATGGCGTCTTCTTGGAGTACCTCGCGCCGCAGACCTTCAATCACTTCCCTTTCGAGATGGTGCCTGATGTGCAGAGAGTTCGCGCATATTCCGCGAGCGTGTCTGAGCGGACAGCCATACCTTGCACGGCCAGAATTCCCCCGGCCCGACACGACGACCATTTTCGAGCCACAGAGGCCGCACCTCAGAAAGCCCGAAAGCAAGTAAGGCGCTGAGTATGCTCGGGTGCAGAGACCTGCCGATTGACCGTTCGCAAAGGCCGTCTTCACCGAAGAAAGACGCCCTTGTACTGCCTGCCACAGTTCCTCGCTGACAATCCGCAAGCGCGGTGCGTCCTGAATCTTCCATTCGGACTCTGGACGAACACGTTGAACTCGGCGCCCTGTCTGGGGATCGCGCACCTTGCGAGTTCGATTCCAGATCACGATGCCTCGATACCGCTCGTTGTGCAACATGACCGAGATCGCGGAGGGTGCCCAGGACGGATGTGTCTGGCCTCGGTAGGGTGCCGGCGAAGTTACACCTTCCGAGTTGAAACGTTTCGCAATCGTCTTGATCGAGTCTCCCGCGGCGTAGTCCGTAAAGATTCGGCGCACCGTCAAAGCTTGAACCTCGTCGATTTCCAACCGGACGCCGGTAATCAATGGGCGCCCGTAGGGATCAGTCCTAGTCGGGTCCTCTACCGGAATGCTCCGGTATCCAAAACATCTCCCTCCGGTGTGAAGACCTCGGAGCGCTAGCCCTTCAACTCCCCTGTGAACTTTTTTCGCGAGTTCGCGAATGTAAAGCGAGTCTACGATGCCATGTGTAGCAAGCAAGAGTTCGGCCTGGTCAGAGTCGGTGTCGATCCCTTGAGACACATACACAACCCGGATGCCGGCAAATTTGAGCTGCTCAAAAATCCGGAGGGAGTCGGCGATCTTGCGGCTCAACCTACTGGTATCATCCACAAGCACAACATCGAACGGACGCAAGCGATCTGACGCTGCTCGGAGCAAGGCCGCCAAACCCGCGCGGTCGTCTGTAGCACCACTGATCGCTTCATCCTGATAGATGTGGCCTTCGAGGAATTCCCAACCTTGGGACAGGGCAAAATCCCTGCACTTTCTGATCTGGTCAATGATGGAAAGGGGATTCTGTTTGTCGGTGGAATACCTGGCGTACGCTGCGCAGCGGAGTCGGGTCATTGGGCCCCCTCGGCTGAAAGCACCGTGCTTCGACCAAACTGTGCCACAACCATGAGAGCATTCGCAACAGAGTTCGCAGACTCTTCACATACGACTCGCCATTACGCAAAACTGGCCTCGATAGCCATCCTGGCTCTGACTGCTGCAGTGACCTGGCTGGCCTTCGCGCTGCTTCGACCAACACCTTCAAAGTTGCCATTACTGTGCTATTCGGCAACGACGCAGCCCGCACTACAGGTTCATTCGAATCTCTGACAGAACCCTTGCCACGGAACAGCGCGCGCTACTTTTCCCCGCCCAGATTGCGAGATGCCGGCACTTCACTGTAATCGCAAGCGCGTGGGAACTGTCTGTTTCGACAGGCGGCCAGTCCGAAGTCCGGCGATACGGGTAGATGTAGGATTATGTATGTCTAATAATTACTTCGCAACCGGTCCGAGTTTCGCCGCAGTAACGCCTCGGTCCCGATAGGCATGAAACAGCGCGTTTTTCGACCAGTTGGCTCGACTTGACGTGTGCGGCCGCCCAACAACCTAGGGCGAAAAAGAACGGGAGCTCATCGCTGAGCTCCCTGTTCGAGTTAGGGGTGTGAGGGTTAGAAGTTGAGACGGACACCGAACTGCAATTGGCGCATACCGGTGGGCGTGCCCGGGGTAGCATCCGCTTCGATGTCGGTGATTTGCCCCGCAGAAGGATTGGTGGCGCAATCCACGCAGGTGTTCCCCTGGTTCGAATTGAAGCCAAGGACGGGGTGGTTGAAGACGTTGTAAGCGTCGAACCGAAAAGCCGCGGAAACCTTCTCTGTGATCTTGAAATCCTTCCTCAGCGAGAGGTCAGAGAAGAAGGCACGGGGTCCCCAGAAGGTGTCAAAGCCCGCATTGCCAATGGTGCCGCAGGCTGGAAGGGAGAATGGACCGGAGCGAGGTCTCGCCAGCGTGCAAGCATCCTCATTGTTGGTGGCACCCGCCAGATTATAAGAAAGTGGCGCAACCGGAACGAACCAGTACGTACCGCACTCGCCACCTGTCGCACAACCAGAAGTCATTGTCTGTTTGCCGACGCTGAAGCCGCCAGCCCCCGGAGTAAAATTGGGACGACAAGGGCCGGTGTCCGCAATCTCACCACATTCGCCGATGGTAGCTGTCCATGGCAAACCGCTGCTCCAGTTCAAGGTCTGACTTAGCTGCCAGCCGCCAACTACGAAGTCCATGGCGCGGCTCACCCCGCTCAAGTATTTTCGTCCGCGTCCAAAGGGCAACTGATATACCGCGTTGATCTGAAAGACCTGTTTGCGGTTGTACTGGTCTGGGCCATATTCCAGTTGCGGTGCAATGGCGTAATAGCCTTGAGTGGTGTCGTATGCGTTGGAATGCGAGTAGGTGTAGTTGGCAAAAAACTGCAGGCCCTGAGAGAAACGCTTCGTGACGTTGGCCTGCAAGGAGTTGTAGTTGCTGCTGGCATTATTGCCGTAGTAATTCCCGATGTCGACAGCACAGCAGGTCAACGGCACCTGCGTGGGTACACCATTGATGACTTGGGTTACGAAAAAGCCCGGATAGGTGAACGCCGGCACGCCGTTAAGGTAATAAGGCCGACGATTGGCCTGAGGGGTGAAAGGCACGAACGAGGTCAAAGAGCAGTTTCCAGGTGTGGGGCAGGAAATCAGGTCAGTGCCGTTGCCTACCGCTGGAGCGTTCACGTTGTAAGTGGGCCCGTTCGGGAAAATCATGTGGGTGCCCTTATTTCCGACATAGGCGATTTGCGCGGAAATGCTGTTGGTGATCTGCCTTTGAACGGTGGCGTTCCAAGCGTCGAGCGTGGGCAACACTTGTTTTGTCGGCCGGATGTGCGTGGCCGCACTGCCATCAGGACCCAGAAGAGGGAGAGTCCCCTGTGGTGAAATATCGGACAAGATGTTTGCAAAATAGTTGGTCGGATTTAAGCTGGCTGGGGGCCCACTCGTGAGAGTAAAAACGGGGCTAATGTTGTTCGTTGCTATAGGATTGATGTTGCTGTCCTCATAGTTCTGAGCGGCCAGCACCGGCAAGTTCTGGGTGACGTTGTGACCGAAATTCGATCCGAACACACCGAGATCAAAGCTGCGACCGTATCCCATGCGCACGACGGTCTTCGGGTCAAATTGATAAGCGAGGGCCAAGCGCGGGCCAAATGCTTTCCAAGTGTTGTCGATGTTGCCGTTCGTGCCAATAGTGCCATAACCGGCAACGCGAATCAGGCCCTGGGTAAGATTCGCGAAACCGCCGTTACCCTTGCCGTTAACAGTTTCGGGGAAGTAGATTTCCCAGCGCACACCGTAGTTCAAGGTGAATTTTGGAGTAATGCGCCAAGTGTCCTCGCCATAGAAGAACCAGCGCTTTTGACGTTCCGCAGCATCCGTGATCGTGCTGGCGTAACGCTGAAAAGAGGTTACGTCGCCAAGCAGGAATGTAGCCAAGCTGAGCCCGCCCGCACCGGCTAAGGAAGTACCATTAGCGTCAAAATTCAAAACGCCGGTACGGTTGGAGTCGCTGGGGAAGCGCAAGTTCATGGCGTAACGGATGTCGGCACCGAATTTGATTTGATGGTTGCCCATGATCTTGGTCCAGTTGTTCACGAACTGGAACTGCTGCTCGCTTTCAATGAGTGGGCAGTTGCAGCGGCCGACGTTCAAGCCGTCACCAAAGGCGGAGAACGATCCGAAGCCATTGAGGAAGAAGGAGGATAGGCCGCCGGTGTCGAAAGTGCCGAGGTTCAGGCCAGGAACGCCGAAGCCATTCATGGGCTCCAGATTCGCGTCGGAGTAGTTCGTTCGCGGGTTGTATTTGAAGTATCCGAAGCGGAAGTCGGTCAGCAGGTTGGTACCAATGGCTTTGTCAAAACCAGCAGCTAAGCTATAGTTGTGGACATTCGACTCCCCATTGAGCCCGCCGGGGCCGTAGCCAACGCCACCCAGTGCTCCAAGGGAACCTTTTCCGGAAAGATTGAAGTAATCCAAGCTAAAGCGTCCGAAGACGGTATAACCATGTGGGGCGTTGTAATCGATGCGCGTGTCGAAGGCGTTCTGATCGTAAGGACCGGAACCCGAGCCCACGAAATTGTTAGTGATGCCCGTGCCGTGGTTCGGTGAAGGAAATTCGGCCAAAATAGCCGCGGCTTGCGGGGAGATCATACCGATAGGAATCCAATTCGGCTCGGTCGTACATCCCGCTGGCCCGCAAAATGGGGTCCGGCCAGATCCGTTCACTGAGCTTCCCGTGCTTGGGTTATAGATGAGCCCGCTACCGGAAGAGATAGCGGCCGTATAATCGCTGAGATTGCAGTAACCAGGGCTGCTGCTATTCCCGTTGGTGGCAGGATTACAAGACGATAGGACCGTAGCGTCCGGAATGGTCTCCAGGTTCGTTATACCGTTAAGCTGTCGAACTCCCTGATAGTCGCCGAAGAAAAACAGTTTGTCCTTGAGGATGGGACCGCCGAGTTGACCACCGAAGTCCTTGTACGAAGCGCTGGGAACGCCAGTAGCCGCAGGTTGAGTAAAGGGGTCGCGAGCATGTTGAGCGCTGTTCCAATAATCGAAGAAGCCTTCGCCATGGAACTCGTTGGTTCCTGACTTGGTCTCAACGGTCACGACACCTGCGACCGCTTTGCCGAATTCCGCGTCGTAGTCTTGGAGAGTAATCTTGGTCTCTTGGATAGCGTCGATATTGGGGTTGACGACGATGATTCCTAAGATCGCGTCTTGGTTGTCGGTGCCGTCCAATTGAAACGCGGTTCCACTAAAATGCTGCCCGTCGGCGAAGATCTGCTGACCAGCCTGAGGATTTTCGGTTGCCGCGTGGCTCCAGCCCACCAACTTCTGCGTGCCTGGTGAAAGCAATTCCAAGCTGGTGAAGTTGCGGTTGAGGATGGGGAGGTCGGACACGTACAGGTCGTTGAAATTCGTCGCCACGTCAGCGCGATCAGTCTCCAGTTGCGGGACTTCTGTGCCGCTGACTTCAATGCTCTGGGTAACTACACCAACCTGCAATTGCGCGTCAACGCGTGCTGACGCGTCGACAACCACGGTGACAGAGTCGACGGTGTAAGCTTTAAAGCCGGTTTTCTCGATTTTGATCGAGTAGGTATCGGGAGTTAAGTGAGTGACAGTGTAGTCACCGCTGTTGTTGGTGGTCGTTCCGTAGGGATTCCCCTTGGTTGTGGAAGTAACCGTCACGGTTGCCCCTGGGACAGCGGCACCTTTCGGATCAGTTACCGTGCCAATGATACTTCCGTAGACTGCTTGGCCCCGAGCTGGCCTCGCGAACAAAGTGAAAAGCGAACACAGTGCCACGACCCCCACCAACGTAGCTTGCCTTTTCATTTCCCCTCCCTCCAATGGCGTTCGGCATGGCCGCCCGCCACGCAACCGGGACACTTCTTGCAAGGGGACTTCATCCGCCAATATCGATAGGAACGATCAAACGCACCACAACGGATCCCGCGAGCGCGGGACTATGGAATTGCGAATCGACCGGATAAAAGCCTATCGAGCTGACTCAAGTACTGCCAAAAGCCCCCAAACCCTCGGCTGAGAACGACGCTCTGTAGCACCTGCACCCGTCAATTCGTGTTCCTCTTCCTCCGTGCCGCTCGCCTTTGAACCCCAAAAAAAGACAACCAGCCCGGACAAAGCGTCCGACCAAATTAATGCGATGGCTTGTAGCAGTTTTTTGCATTAGCTGGAAAGTGTCTTAGAGTCCTGAAACGGTTACATGGAATAAGTTGAGGTTTCTCAAAGGACTTCGAAAAGTGCTACCTCGGTGTTACAATCCGCGCAAGTGTCCCGATGAATGGCAAGACGGACTATCAAGCACAAATTGAGAAAATTCTAGCTAGCCGCTCCCTGCACAGCAGTGATTCCCTCCGAAAACTTCTGCACTATCTGGCCGATCACTCCTTGAGGAATCCCGGTGTCGCGCCAAAGGAATACCAGATAGCGACGGAGGTTTTTGGGCGGCGAGGGGATTTCGATCCTCATCTGGACTCGATGGTCCGTGTGCAAGTGGCTCGGCTGCGAGCCAAACTTGCCGACTACTATGCCTCCGAAGGTGCAGGAGATATGGTGGAGGTCGGGTTGCCGAAGGGGACCTATGCACTGACCTACCATGAGCGTGCCCCAATCGCCCAGCCGGAACAGCTGGCGGTGGCCGGAGCAGCGCCCCCTCAAGCAGTGGCGGCCACGTCGCTGTCGTTTGGCTGGGTGGCGGCGTTGGTGTTGTTTTCGGTGCTGCTTGCCAGCTCTCTGGCCGTGGCCATTGACCGGCTCATTCTCCGGCAAGGTGCCGAGGCACATTTAACGGAAAAGAGTGGAGTGGTTCCGGCGCCCCTCCGGACGTTTTGGTACGGTTTTCTCGCGGGACACGAGCAGCCCTGGGTGGTTTTCAGCAACGCCCATTTTGTGGGCCGGCCGGATTCGGGCATGCGATATTACGACCCGAAGCGGGACACCGCGACCCTGACACTCGACCATTATACGGGCGTAGGCGAAGTGCTCGCGGTGCACGCGCTGGACACCGTGTTTGGGCAATTACATCAACAGCTGCGCGTGAAGCGCGGCAGTCTGTTTTCTCTCGATGATGCAAAGAATACAGATCTGATTTTCATTGGCTCACCGTCGGAAAACCTCACCCTTTTGGAGATCCCCACTACCAAGCAATTCATCTTTCAAGAAAAGCACTGTTGCTCCAGGCAGGGAGATGTCGAGATCATTAACGTTCACCCTGCGGCTGGGGAGCCGAAAGAGTACCTGGCATCGCCATCCAATCAGCTCTTGACAGAAGACTATGCCGTGATCGCTTTGGTGTCCGGTCTGGACGCCAGCCATTCCGTGCTGATCCTGGCCGGAACCACCACGATCGGCACGCAAGCCGCGGTCGAATACGTATGCCAGCAGAATTCACTGCAAGAACTGCTCCACGAACTGGGGGTTTCGCAAGCGCCGGACTTGAAACCGTTTGAGGCCGTGATTCATGTGAAGGTGGTGCGCGGGGTTCCGGTCAATTCGGACTTGGTGGCGTTGCATAAAGAGCCCACATAGGTTGAACGAGGCTGGTATCTGCGACACAAAGGATTCGTGGATCACGGGGGGACACGTCAAGACCCCATCAGTTGTCGGCGGGCGGAGGGTAGTGGGCGTCGAGTTGGTTGGCGCGTTGGAATTCCTGGCGAGCTTCCTCTTTCTTCCCTTGCTGCTGAAGCGCGAGGCCCAATTCAAAATGAGCAGGAGCGTAGTCGGGAGTTGCGGTTAGGGCAGCGCGGAATTGGGAGATGGCTCCCTCGAGATCTCCGGTCTTTCGCAAACGGCGTCCCGAGTTCGTAGCGAAAACCGCTGCCTGAAGATCGGTCGCGCGCTTGGCGAGTTCACTGCCGATACGCGCCTCCGCCGCCGCTCCTTGGGCGTCACCGGACTGGCGAAGAACCGAGGCGAGTGTAGTGTGCACCGCAGGATAATCGGGCTGCAGGCGAATGGCTTCGCGCAACGCTGCGGCCGCTTCCGGAAGTTTTCCCTGCTGCTTCAGCACAGTACCAAGGGTGTAATAAGCCTCGGTGTAATCTGGCTTGACGCGGATAGCAGACTGGAGTTCGCGGACAGCGCCGTCGAAGTCGCCTTGCTGCCAAAGGGTAATGCCAAGCGTAAAGAAGGCATCGGGTTGCGAAGGATCCAGCGTTTCCGCTTTGCGAAATTCCGTGGCGGCCTCCGGGAGTTTGTCTTGCATTTTCAAAGCCAGGCCAAGATCATAATGAAGAGCCGGATTTTGCGAGTCGTGCTGGAGCGCGGTTTGGAATTCGGAGACCGCAGCGGCGAAATCTGCCTTTTGCAAATAAGCATCGCCGAGATTCTGTAGATAAGCGGTGTTGTCCGGGGCGAGTTGCAGTGCCGCATGGAAGGCCGCGATGGATCCCGCACCATCGCCGATCTGGAGCAAGGCAAGACCCAGGTTGTTTTGCGCGTCGGCATTGGAGGGCTGAAGGCGGACGACTTCGCGAAAGGCGGCGACCGCCTCCTCGGTGCGGCCGGAGCGCTGAAGAAGCAGGCCAAGCTGATTTTGCGTATCCGGCTGATCCGGATTGAGCTTCACTGAAGATTGGAAGGCAGCAATGGCGGCTTCGTGGTCGCCGCGTTCGCGTTGAGCCGAACCAAGATAAGTAAACGCTGCAAAATTCTGGGGAGCGAGTTGCGTTGCACGCTGGAGTTCCGCCACGGCGCGCTCGAAATCCTTTTTTTGGAAATAGACTACGCCGAGATGAAGATGGGCCGGGGGGAAATCGGGGTCGAGTTTGAGGGCCTCGAGGAATTCTGGAATGGCATCGGTCGAATTGCCGCGCTGAACCAGCAAGGCCCCGAGGTCGTCGTGATACTCGGCGTTGGAAGAGTTCAGTTGAATAGCACGGTGAAGAGAATCGGCAGCGCCCTCAACGTCGCCCGAAGCAGCAAGAGCATGTGCTAGGACGTGGTGGGCCTCGGCGGCCTGAGGCGCAAACTCCACCGCTGCGCGGGCTTCACGAAGGGCCGCCTCAGCATCGCCATCACGAGCGAAAGCGCGAGAAAGGTTGATATGCGCTTCCGGGAAGGAAGGCCGGAGACCAATAGCTTGCTGCAATTCCGTGATGGCCGGCTGGACTTCGCCCTGGGCCAAAAGCAATAAGCCGAGCATGTTGTGGGCCTGCGCGTTCTGAGGGTCGGCCTGAACCGCGGCCTCGAACGCCTTACGGGCTGCAACGAGATCTCCGTTGCCAGCCGCGGCCAGACCTTCGGCGTAAAGCTTCTCCGCCTCTGAAGACGGCACCGCCTGCTGCGGAGTGGTGCGCGACTGAGGAAGCGCAGAGAGCCTGGCGGCGCCGGGGGCGAAAACAATCAGGCCGGCGACGAGAAGCAAGAAAAGTCTCGCAAAACGCGCGCGCAAGTTGGCGAGCGAAAACGCCATGGGGAAATACTAGCACTGACGCGAACAAGTCCGAGCTTGTTGCATCCAGCAACATCTACGGCTGGAGCGGGGTAGAACGAAGACGCTTGACTTCTTCGAGGTTGTCGTGGGCGAGGGAGTTGTTGGGATTGAGCTGTAATGCTTTTTCGAGGTGAGTCTGTGCAGCGGCCAGTTTGCCAGTTTGCGCAAAGGCGGCGCCGAGGTTGGCCTCGGCCATGGAATCTTTGGGATTTAGACGCGCCGCCTCGGCGAATTGAATGATGGCCTCGTCGAATTTACCGAGCGAAGCATAGGCGTTGCCGAGATTGTAGCGGGCCGAGGCATAATCGGGCTTGCTCTGCACGGCGAGAAGAAGAGGGGGGACCGCCGCGGAAGGATGATTAAGGGCTAGAAAAGCGGCACCCAGGGCGTTGTTGGCGATGAAGTCCGAGGGGCGAAGCTGAACAGCCGCTTGAAAATGAAGGAGTGCTTCGGTGGTATCGCCACGAGCCTGTAGCATGGCGCCCAGATTGTATTGCGCCGGGAAATCACCCGGGTCACGCGAAACGTCGTGACGAGCAATGGCTTCCTGCAGCATCATGCGCGCCTGCGGGACGGGAACCGCGTCGCCGTGCGGCAGGACCTGTAACCAAAGATGAGCCATCTCGTCGGTGGTGCGGTTGCCACCAAGAACGCGGTGCGGCGGATGAAAGGGATTAGCGAAGTTGTCGGCGCTGTTGTCGTAGAGGTAGCGCATGGTGACGCGCGTTTGCGCGGGGAGGAGGACGGGCGAGTCGTAATAGAAAACCGCTTGCCAATTGAGGTCCCAACCGGGAATGTGAATCAGGGTTTTGCAAGAACCGTCCGGCAGAGTGGCAGTGGCGAGTAGATCCTTGCCGAGATAATGCGCGTGGGGGTAGATGGCGAGGAGCTGGACGTCGGTGGGGAGCGTGAATTCGTCGTTGACCTGGAAGTGGGCGTCGCCCGGAGGAATGTCGAGAGCCTTGTCGTCCTGGAGTTCGAGTAGCACCGGAAATTGCGTGGCGGGCTTGTCGGTAAAATACAGACCAAGGGAAGGTTCGATGGACTCCGGTTTACCGGAAGGCTGGAGATGAGTGTTGAGGACGAGATCGTCACCGGGATCGAGGCGAAGAGCCATGCCGTCTGGCTCGACATGAGGAACGGAGCCGGGCTTCCAGAAAAAGATGTGGCTATCCGGATCGAAGGACTCGGATTCGATGCGGAGTTCCATGCCGGGGAAGCCATCGCCGGGATGTTTTTCCTGAGCCCGGGAGGAATGCAGGCGATCGATCAGGATATTGGCGTGGTGAACCACGCGTTTTTCGCCGGGGCGAATTTCGATGGCGCGAACCCATCGGGTGGAGGAGAAATTGGTGGTGAAAATGAAGTTCCAGTAGTTGTCCGAACCGCTGGCAGGGAGGGCGTAGGGTTTGCGGGCACGAAGGATGACGTCGGGTTTGCCGAGTTGCCAGCCCGGAGTAAATTGGGGCGGCGCGGGAAGATCACGCGGATCGCCCTGTGGAGCGCCTTGCGCGGCCCAGCGTTGGAAAAGGGCGATCTGCTGATCGGAGAGGCGGAGGTCGCCCGTGAATTTCAAGTCGGAAGGAGCGGGAAGCCACGGCGGCATGATGCGGCGCTGAGTAATCACGGCAATCTGGGCGGCAAATTTGGCAGCGTCTTGATATGTCAGGAGAGAAAATGGCGCGGCTTCTCCGGGGCGGTGGCAAGGAGAGCAGTAGTGAAACATAATCGGCGCGATGTCCCGGTTGAAAGTGACCACATCGGAAGAAACCGGAGGAGAGGCCGGCCGACGAGAGGCAGAGCCGTAAAGAGCGAGAGAGAAAGCGCCGAGAAGCAGCACAGCCGAACAGATCGATCGCACGGAATTCATGGCAGGCCAGGAATGTAGCAGCCGACCGCGGGAGTGGAGGCAGAAGCGACCGGCTTGCCGGAAACCGCAGCATCCAGAGCGTCCACGAGGTCGTGCGTTGTTGGCGAGTGACGAGCGCGCGTGAACTCCACGTACCAATCGTCAATCCGGCCGTGGTAGAGGAGTTTCCTGGCCGGAGAAAAAACGGCGACTTCCGGCGTGATGCGCACCTGGCTGGCGCGGGCCAGAGTGAGGCCGGGATCCCGGAACGCAGGAAGATGATAGCCGTAGTCTTGAAGATGCTTGCGAATCTGGCTGGGGCTCTCGGACTGGATCGGATAGATCAGGAAAAACGCGGCGTGCCCGGCGTAGTGCACACTCAGTTCCTGGATGGTCGGCGCATAACGATTGGAGATCGGACAATCCGTGCGAATGAAAAGAAGCACGACGATTTTCGACCCCGCCAGTCGGAAGGGATCGGCAGGATGGCCGTCCAGGTCAACCACAGAAGCGTCCACGGTCTGGGGAAAAGTGGGGCACGCGGGGATAAGGCAGAGAGAGGAGAGGACGAGCAGAGCCGAGCTTCTCTTCTGGAGCGCACGAAGAGCAAACATGGGGGGAGTATAGCACCGGGAATGGCACGGGAGAGTAGTTGAAAGCCATGGGAGATGGGGGCGAAGCGCAAAGGCCCGGACGAAACTTTGTTAGCCCCGTAGCGAATTGGATGGACAGTGATAGGATGAAGCAACTGCAACGGTACATCCTCCGACGAAACGATGACTCCGAAAACCAGCCGACGCTGGTGATCTTGTTTTAGCGAGGGGATCATGGTGAAAGCAACAAGGAAGCGTCTTTTTTCCCTAGCGAGCGTTTTCTTGATAGCCAGCGCCCTGGCTTATACGCAAACGAGGGCAACTCCCCAAAGGCAGACCGCAGCGGCCACAGAACGAGGTTCGTATAAGCCGATCCTGGACTACATTTCGAACGGATGGGACCTCCTGACACGCTCGCTGGAAGATTGTACGACCATCGTGGATCCGAAACTTGCGGCAAAGTCCATCCTATATGTGCCCGCGGATTATGCCGTCCCCGAAAGCGTGAAAAACCTCGAAGCAAAATGCGGAGTGGAAGTGAAGGCATTGCCCAAAGTGATTCACCACCTAGGGGAAATCGATCCGAGCACGATCAACCCACAGGGGCTTTTGTATCTCGATCATCCCTACGTGGTGCCGGGCGGACGATTTAACGAGATGTACGGGTGGGATAGCTACTTTATTCTGCGAGGGCTGGTGCGCGCTGGAAAAATCGAATTGGCCAGGGGAATGGTAGAGAATTTCTACTTCGAAATCGAACATTATGGCGCGGTGTTGAACGCCAACCGAACGTATTACCTGAGCCGGTCGCAGCAACCGTACCTTTCATCCATGATCCTGGCGGTCTACCAGGCCGAAAAGGAAAAGGGCAAAGACGACCGGTCGTGGCTGGAACAGGGGTACAGCTACGCCGTGCGCGACCACGATATGTGGCTACGACCGGAAATGCGCGCGGGTGATACTGGGCTGTCGCGCTATTACGATTTTGGAGAAGGACCTGCGCCGGAAAGCTTGAAAGACGAGACAAACCATTACCGCAAGGTGGTGGAATATTTCCTCGACCATCCTGAGCAGAGCGCGGGGCATCTGCTTGAGCGGCAGCCTGGAGAAAAGTTGCCACTGGGTCCCGGGGCGACCTACCTGCTGCGCTTGTGTGACATGCGGAGCGCGGCGACGAGACCAAGTTGCGACGATCTGCAGGAAATCTCGTTGAGCGCGGACTTCTACAAGGGCGACCGGGCCATGCGCGAATCGGGTTTTGATATTTCCTTCCGGTTTGGGCCTTTTGGTGCGGACACGCACCATTATGCGGCAGTGTGCCTGAATAGCTTGCTTTATAAATCCGAGATGGACCTGGCGGAGATGAGCGAGGTTCTAGGGAGAAAGGCCGACGCGGAGTCTTGGCGGCAAAAGGCTGCGCTGCGCCGAACCGCCATCAATAAATATTTGTGGGACAAAGGCAAGGGGGAATTCTTCGATTACGATTTTACGAAGAACGCCCGCTCCCACTACGAATACCTCACGACGTACTATCCGCTGTGGGCTGGACTGGCAACCGCGGAACAGGCGAAGGCTGCCTTGGGTAACTTGAAAGACTTCGAACAGCCGGGCGGCGCAGTCATGAGTCCTTACCGCACGGGCGCGCAATGGGATTATCCCTATGCCTGGGCACCGACGCAGATGATTTTAGTGGACGGCCTGCGGCGCTATGGCTTTGCCGCCGATGCCGACCGCATTGCGTACAAGTTTGCCGATATGGTTGCCGAAAATTACGCGAAGGATGGCTACATTGTGGAGAAATATGACGCCGTCACGCGCTCGACGGATGCGGCGGTGACGAGCGGATACAGTATCAACGTTATCGGCTTTGGCTGGACGAATGCAGCGTATTTGGAATTTCTGAACGAACTTCCGGAGGCGAAACGCACCGAATTGATGCAGATTCACTGAAAAGCTTGCGCGTTTGCTCAGGGTCGGGTGGGATTTCGTGTCAATTCATCGGCCTGCTTCAGTTCGCGCTCCGCGTCCACGGTTTGACCGAGAGCGCGGTAGGCTTGCCCCAGCAATTGGTGCGGTATGGGATTGCCGGGATCCATGCTGATGGCGCGCTGCAGGGCGCGAGCGGCAAGTTCCGGTTCGCCTTTTTTCTCGAGCACCTTGCCTAATAGGACAAATGGTCCGGTGGAAGTTGCATCCAGCCAGATGGAACGCTGCAGGAGCCGCTCCGCGTCATCGAATTTTTGAACCCGGGTGTAGGCGTCAGCCAGCTTGTAATAGACGTTGGGATAGCCAGGATTCAGCGCCATCTCCTGTTCGAATTGACTGATGGCCTGATCAATTTTGGATTGGTAAAGGTAGAGTTCGCCGAGAAGATAGTGGGCCATGGGAAGTTTGGGATCGAGGGAGACAGCTTTGAGGGCATACTCTTCGGCGATCGGACCGAAGTCGAGGCGCAGCAACATGCGCGCGCAGAAGAGATAGGCCGGAGCGGAATCGGGGGAAACGCCAAACATTTTAGCGAAGGCTTCGCGCGCCTGGGGATACTGCTTGGTCTGAATGTAGGCAACTCCCAAAATGTACGCGGCGTCGACGTTGGCACGTGGATACCAAGATTGGACTTTTTGAAGATACGGAATGGCCTCACTGGGTTTACCGCCGAGGTAGAGGGAAAGACCGAGCAATTGAATGGCCTCACCGTCTTCGGGGTTTTCCGTTAAAGCTTTTTGCAGACTCAGAATGGCCTTCGGGAAATCGTTTTTCTTGTAATAAGCAACGCCGAGTTCGTGCGCCAAGCCGTTTGGAGGAGGCGTCTGATTCTGCATGGCTCCGAGCTGAGCGATGGCTTCGTCGTATTTTCCCTTTTCGAGCAGGCGATCAATCTCCGGGAACGAGGAAGAGCCCAGGGTAGCGTCGTGTTGCTGGGTTGGCTGGGGCGGCACGGCAGGAGCCTGGGCAAGGAGCCCGAATAAAATAAAGGCGAGCGGTTTTAGAACAAACGTCATGCGGCCTCCCCAAAAGATGGACCGATAGAAAAAGCAATCATGGCGCACATCCCGGAGGATTGGCATTCAGTTCCCCGACTAACTTTTTTGCGGGGCCGAGGTCGGGGTTAAAACGCAGGACGCGTAGCACATACGTTCGGGCTGCTTCGTAGTTCGCACCCTCGCAAAATAGACGCGCCAGATTCATTCCGATTGCACTTCTTCCTGGAGCTCGTTCGAAGGCTGATTGCCACAGGCGGATGGCCTCGGTCATGCGCCCCTGCTGCGCTTCGAGGACTCCCAGGTTGGTTGTCGCGTCAACCGACGAGGCGTCCTGCTCCAGCGCTTTCTTGTACAACGAGCGCGCCTGAATGTCATCTCCGTGTATCTGGGCTGCGTAGGCGAGGCCAGACAAAAGTGCAGGGTCGTTCGGGTATTGTTGCAGAGCGGCGCGCAGCAGTTGCTCGGCTTGGGGCTGAGCCATGCTCATTCCGCTATTGACGATGGATTGCCAGGCCAGTGCGAGGTCGCGCAGATCTTTCTCCGTATCGCCGACGGGGGGAAATTGCGCCAACCCGGGAAGTTGATCCGAATTGCTGAGCGCAACAGGTTGCGCAAGCGGACGGCCCGGAATGCGATGATCCGTCACTTGCGTGTGCGCGACATCGGAACTGAGGGAGGCAGGCATGTGGCAGGAAGTGCAATCTTCTTGTTTGGCGTGATGCTTGGCGCCGAAGGCTTCGCCGTGGCAAGCAAGGCATTTGGCCCGGTAGAACGCCGCGCGATTTTCTGGTGCGACCGCGCGATGCGGGTCGTGGCAACTTGTGCAGCTCATGACGTCGCCGGATTTTTGCTTGCAGACACTCTGTGTAAGCGCTTCGAACTGGCTGGTGGCGCGCAAGCCCTGCGGCACATTCCCAGTCAGGACGAAATAACGGACGTATTCGGACAGGTCATCGCCAGGCTTGTAATCATAGATGTGCTTGCCGGCGCGTTCGATGGCAGCATTTCCTTCGAGATGGCACTGCATGCAGACCTGATCGCGGAACTTCGCGGGCAGTTTTGCGGGATTCACTATCGGTCCCCCGGTTACGTGAGCCGCACCCGGCCCGTGGCAACGCTCGCAGGTAATGCCGGAGTAGAAGAAGATGGGAGAAGGATAGTGATTCTCGCTGCCGTCGAGTGGCGCACGAACACCGCTGACGTGGCAGTGCAGGCAGCTAGTGGTGGCAGGCAGATTCAGCGGAATCTCTTTCGCTTCGCCGTAGCCCGGAGCCATATCCCAAATTCGGCGATCGGCATACCAGTTCACGGGGGATTCAAAGACGTACCCGTCCACCGAAAAGAGGTAGGTTCGCCCGCGCCGCCCCTCCCCGATGTAGCACAGGAACTCGCGCTTATCATGGACGAGCGGATCGCCGGGGCGGTCAAAGCGCAGCCATATTTTCCCCGCATCGCGAAAGATGGCGAAATGCACACCGGAAGGTTTGTGAGTGAATTCACCAAGAAGTGGATTTTCATCGGCAGGGCCACTGGAGTGAGCCATGGCGGTCCGCATGTACGATTCGTAAATCTTGGCGTGGCATTTGGCACAGGTTTCGTTCCCGACATAGCCGGAGTCATCCGTTTTGGACAGGGCCACGGTGGCAGACGAGGGTTGTTGTGACGCGGCAGGGGACGCGTTACAAGCCAGGCACAGGAATGCAATTTGAATCCACAGCCGCCAGCGAGGCTGACATCCTCGAAACAAATGGTTCCCCTGCACTGAGTTGCGCCATCCGGAGCAGCTTGCTCTCCCTAACAATAGCAGACGGATGCGATCGCGTTGAGGAAGAATGTGAGCACCAGGAAACGGAAACTTGACTGGCTGTTGCGTAGAACTTAGGATGAACTCCCCGTGACATTGTTGGGTAAGATCTCGATTTCAGCCGCCCTGCTTGTAGCCGCGCTGCTGATCGCACCGATCGTTTATTCGCTCGCTTTTTCTCCGCAGGAACCAAAGGCGACAAAACCACTTGCCTATTTCACCGACGAAGCAGCTAACGCCGGGCTGACTATGAAGAATGTGTTCGGCGGGGTGGATACAAAGAAGTACATCATCGAGACGACCGGGACGGGAGTGGCGATTTTTGACTACGACAATGACGGATGGCCGGATATTTTCGTGGTGAATGGCACGACGCTGGACACGCCCTCTTCCGCTTCCAGTCCCTCAAATCATCTGTATCACAACAATCACGACGGCACGTTTACGGATGTTACGGAAAAAGCGGGATTGCACCATACCGGATGGGGACAAGGCGTATGCGTGGGCGACTATGACAATGACGGCCACGAAGATATTTTTGTCACGTATTACGGGAAAAATGTGCTGTATCACAACAATGGCGACGGCACGTTTACGGATGTGAGCGCAAAAGCTGGCGTGCAGGGCGATGGGAAGACGTGGGGCTCGGGATGCGCGTTCGTGGATTACGACCGCGATGGAAAACTTGATCTGATCATGGCGACCTACGTCGATTTCGACGTGACCTCCGCGCCCAAACCCGGAGAACGCGCCGATTGCCTCTGGAAGGGCGTTCCCGTAATGTGTGGACCCCGAGGTTTGCCATGGAATTCCAACGTCCTTTACCACAACCGTGGCGACGGGACCTTCGAAGATGTCACTCAGAAAGCCCATATCGACCAAACAAATGGCCACTACGGGCTGGGGGTCTCGACATTTGATTTTGATGACGACGGTTGGACGGATATTTACGTGGCCTGCGACAGCACTCCCAGCATCCTGTATCACAACAATCACGATGGCACTTTCACGGACGTGGCGGTACTGGCTGGCACCGCTTTCAACGAAGACGGCATGGAACAAGCCGGTATGGGCTCGACCGTTGGAGATTTCAATGGCGACGGCAAGCTGGACATTTTCAAAACGAACTTTTCCGACGATACCGCTACCTTGTACGCCAATCGGGGAGATGGAACTTTCGACGACAGCACTTTTGCCGCGGGTTTGGGGCTGAACACGAAATATCTGGGATGGGGAACGATGTTTTTTGATTTCGACAACGACGGCTGGCCGGATCTGCTGATCGTGAATGGTCACGTCTATCCGGAAGTGGATAGCCAGCATTTAGGCAGCGATTATCAAGAGCCACGGATTCTATACCACAACAAAGGGAATGGGACGTTTGAAGACATTTCGGCAACTTCGGGGCCTGGGATTATGTTGCCCAGATCGTCGCGGGGAATGGCGGTGGGCGATCTTTGGAATGACGGAAGAATTTCCGCTGTGGTAAGCAATATGAATGCAAGGCCAAGCCTGTTGGTGAATCAGATTCGCTACGAGAATCACTGGATCACCGTCGGGACGAAGGGAGTGAAATCCAATCGCGATGGGCTCGGAGCCAGGATTCGCGTGAAGGCCGGAAACAGGATTTTGATTGACGAAGTGCGAAGCGGCTCCAGCTACATCTCCAACAGCGACCGGCGCGTGCATTTTGGCTTGGGGGCGGTTAACAAGATCGATTGGATCGAAATTCGCTGGCCAAGCGGATTAACGGAAGTCTTCGAAAATCCGAAAGTAGATACAGCTTTGACGTTGACGGAGGGTAGCGGCAAAGCCGCGCAAGATTCAAGGCACTAGGGCTTGGCAAAAAAACGTCGATCAAACATGCCAAAAGGCGTACCCGTGCGCTAGAGCTTATGTTAGACTCGCCGCGATTTGCCATTCATCTAATGGCAAGAACTCTCCCTCCGAACCAGGTGGTCGCAAATGAAAAACCGGATGAGCTTTGGCGTTCTTACATTGCTCTTTGCGGCGGTCTGTATTCTTCCCTTAGCAAGCGCGCAGACGGGCTCCGCGGACGCCACCGCTCAGCCGTGGTGGCAACACGCGGTTTTCTACGAAATTTACCCCCGTAGCTTTGCCGATTCGAATGGAGATGGAATTGGTGACCTGAACGGTATCACCGGGAAACTGGACTATTTGAAAGAGCTCGGCGTCGACGCAATTTGGATCACCCCTTGCTTTCCCTCGCCGCAGGTCGACTTTGGCTATGACGTTTCTGATTACGAGAACATTGATCCGATGTACGGGAGGCTGGCGGACTTCGATCGGTTGGCTGTGGAAGCGAAGAAGCGGAACATTCGAGTGATTCTCGACTTGGTGGTGAACCACACGTCGGATCAACATCCGTGGTTCGTGGACTCGAAATCCTCGAGGACCGCGGAGCACCGCGACTGGTACATCTGGCGCGACGGGAAGGGTCCGAATGAGCCGCCGAACAATTGGCTATCGACCTTCGGACTTTCCGCTTGGAAATACGATCCGACGACGAGTCAGTATTACTACCACTATTTCTACCCGCAACAGCCGGACTTGAACTGGCGCAACCCCGACGTGGAAAAGGCCATGTTTGACGTGACCCGCTTCTGGTACAAGCGCGGCGTTGCCGGCTTTCGCCTGGATGCGGTGGATTCGATATTCGAGGACCCGAAGCTAACGGACAACCCGGTACTCCCGGGAAAGGACAAATTCGGCCGTCCGAACATGGAAGAAAAATACAACAAAAAGCTGCCGGAAATGCACATCGCATTGCAAGGATTGCGGAAGGTCGCCGATGAGTATGACGCCGTGCTGATCGGGGAGACGTGGACTTCGAACGTGTCGGAATTGGAACAATATTACGGAAATAATGGGAATGAATTGCAATTGCCGATGGACTTGATGCTGACGAACTTGCCGCTTTCCGCGCCGGTTCTGCGAGCGCATATCGCAGCGGTGGATGCCGCGCGGGGTTGGCCGACCTACGTGATTAGCAACCATGACATCCGGCGGCCGTATTCGCGATATGCGGACGGCCTCCACAACGACGACATCGCAAAATTGATGGCGGCCTTCTACCTGACGCTGCGCGGCACAACCATCATGTACTACGGCGAAGAAATCGGGATGGAGAACAACGATCCCAAGCGAAAGGAAGACGTGAAGGACCCTATCGGGATATTGGGCTGGCCGAACGAGAAGGGCCGGGACGGCGAACGCACGCCCATGCAATGGAACAGCACGGCGAATGCTGGATTTACCACGGGTAAGCCCTGGCTGCCCATCCCGGAGTCCGCAAGAACGCACAACGTCGCGGTGGAGAGCAAGGATCCGCACTCGATTCTTTCCTTCTATCGGGAAGTCATCGCGTTGCGGAGGAGCGAACCAGCGCTGCGGGAAGGAACGTACGTTCCGCTCAATGGGGCTGACCGGAACGTGATGTCGTATCTGCGAAAGAGCAACGAGGGAACAATTCTGGTGGTGCTGAACTTTTCCGGCACGGCGCAGAATACGAGCTTCGACTTGTCGGAGCAGGGCTTCACGAATGCCAAAGTGAAGGGGTTGCTGCAAAATGCAGCAAGCGTTCCGGACGGTGCACTCAAAAACGTGCGGCTCGAAGCTTACGGGGTGTACGCCGGACGGGTCAGCAACTGAATGGAAAAGCCGTGCGCACCAAACCGGACGGACTTGCAATGGCCGGTACGGGTAGCTATAAACAAGGACACTGGATTTTCGCTTAGAGAATGCAGGGAAAAGGCATATCGTCTTTGGGTGCTAGTCGACGCAAGTTTCTACAATCGCTCTGCCGTTCGGCGCTGGTTCTGCCACTCGAGCAAATTCTGGGTATCGGGCTGACAAAACCCAATGGCAAACTACTTTCCCAGACCGAAGCGCGCGAGGGTTCACTTCCCGCAAAGGCCTCGGAAAGCGACCTCGGGGTGAGCTTTGTAGATGTAGCTCGGGAATCGGGTCTCACCACCATGACGGTCTTTGGTGGGAAACACAAGAACAAATACCTGCTGGAGACGACGGGATGTGGTGTGGCCTTCTACGACTACGATAACGATGGGTGGCTCGACATTTTTTTGGTAAACGGGACGCGGCTCGAGGGCTTCCCACCTGGGCAGGAACCGACATCGCGACTCTTCAAAAATAATCGTGACGGGACATTCACGGATGTCACAGTGAAGGCTGGGCTGGTGCGCTCCGGGTGGGGCCAGGCGGTGTGCGTTGGGGATTACGACAACGATGGGTATGACGATCTCTTTGTCACCTATTTTGGGAGGAATGTGCTGTACCACAACAATGGAGACGCCACGTTCACTGACGTGAGCGAGAAAGCAGGCGTGGCCGGGGATGGAAAGCGCTGGAACACCGGCTGCACGTTTTTCGATTATGATCGCGACGGCCATTTGGACCTGTTTGTGGCGAATTATATCGATATGGACCTGAGAACGGCCCCGGTCCCGGAGTCCGGGCCGTGCCTGTACAAAGGGGTGCTAGTGGCGTGTGGGCCACCAGGGCTGCTCGGTGGGAAAAATATTCTCTATCACAACAACGGCGACGGCACATTTACAGACGTGAGTGAGAAAGCGGGCATTTTCAGCGCGTCGGGAACTTACGGATTAGGGGTGCTCGCCGCCGATCTAGATAATGACGGGTGGCCCGACGTTTACGTGGCCGATGACTCGACCGCGAGCGTGCTTTATCAGAATAAGAGAAACGGAACTTTTGTGGATATCGCTACGGAAGCGGGCTGCGCGCTCAGCGCCGATGGCAAACCGCAAGCGGGTATGGGTATCTCTGCCGGCGATTACGACCTGGACGGCAATCTGGATCTGCTAAAGACCAATTTTGCCGGAGACACGCCCACGTTGTACCACAACGTGGGCGGAGCCACTTTTGAAGACGCCACCTTTCAGGCAGGACTGGGAAAGCACACGCAATATCTGGGCTGGGGCTGTGGTTTCTTCGACATGGACAACGACGGCTGGCTGGACATTCTCATCTGCAACGGCCACGTGTATCCAGAGGTGGAGCAACTGACGACCGAAGCAGGCTATGCGCAAAGAAAGCTGCTGTACAAGAACCTGCGGAACCGGAAATTCGATGACGTTTCGTTCAACGCTGGCCCGGGAATCTCTACGCCTTCCTCCTCGCGGGGGTGCGCTTTCGGCGACTTCGATAACGATGGTGACATCGACGTAGTTGTGAACACCGTGAACGACTATCCGCAATTGTTGCGTTGCGATGCGAAGACCGGGAACAACTGGATCAAGGTGAAACTGATCGGCACCAAGTCCAACCGCAGCGCGATTGGCGCGCGGCTGAAATGCGTCACCACGCCTCCCGGGGGAAAAAACGGGCACGCGCAGATCGACGAAGTGCGCAGCAGTAGCGGCTATTTCTCGCAGAGCGATTTGCGAATCCATTTTGGGCTGGGCAAGGCGGAGAAGGTGGACCTGATCGAGATCCGCTGGCCGAGCGGGGCTGTGGAAGCGCTGCGAGACATCAAGCCCAATCAGCTGATTTACGTGAAAGAGGGTGATGGGATCGTAAAGTCCCAGCAATTTGGCATGGCCAAAAGTACGACGCTCACAAAATCGTAATACATCATTCTGCCGGGACTTGAGCGTTTGGAAAAACTGAGAAGCCGTGCCCGCAAAGCAGACTTATTCGGAGTGCACGCACTGGTCATGAACCTGACAAAACTTGTTGAGCGGTGTGTGGCGATTCGCATTAGAATCTCTCTCACTCATGCAGAGAGCCAGTAACCGCATCGAGTGCCGCAACGGGAACTGCCGGAAAGCACCCCGGGCCCAGAACAACAGCGGTTTTCTTGCGTCGCGCGGCATAGCTGCCGTTTTCGTGCTGATTGGTTCGCTAGCGGGATTTGCGATTGCCGCGGTTAGTTTGGCGCAGGCAGTTGGCGCGCAGACCGGCAGGAATGCAGAAATCCAGTCGGCTTATCAAGCGGGCGTGGCGGCAGCTGCCAAGAATGACTACAAGACCGCAGAGGCTCAGTTCGGGAAGGTCGTGCAGTTAGCGCCGCAAATCCCGGAAGGCCATCGCGCCTTAGGTGCGGTGCTCCTGCGTCTCGGCAAATTTCCCCAGGCCATCCAAGAACTTGAGCAGACACTGACGCTGAAGCCCGGTGATGTGTCCGCGCAAAGCGATCTCGCCTGGGCCTACCAGCAAATCGGCGCGCACCAAAAGGCCCTGGCGCTGTTTGAAAAAATGGAAGCCGAGGCTGCGGCAAAATCGGGATCGGATCCTGCGCCAGCAGTGCCTCCCTCGGTACTGCTGGCCTATGCGCGGTCGCTCGCGGCCACGGGCCAGGTTTCCTTGGCCATCGGCAAGATGAAAACAGCAGTGGCCGAATCGCCGCAGAGTGCCGAATTGCATGACGCATTGGGCTCGCTGTACGCTCAGGAGCGCAACTGGCCCGCGGCGACGGGAGAGTTCCAGGAAGCGCTCCGGCTCAGCCCGCAACTTGCTTCCGCGCACATGCACCTGGGGGCAGCCCTCGTAGCAGACGGACAGGCGCAGGCCGCCATCCAAGAGTTGACCCTGGTGAACAAGTTGATGCCCAATAGCGCGGCGGCCTTCACCGAACTGGGCAAGGCTTATGCGGCGAATCACGAAAACGACAGGGCCATCGCGGAATTTCAGAGAGCGCTCAGCATTCAACCCGGATACACCGACGCAAAACTGCAGTTGGCTCTGGCTGTTCAGCGAGCGGGCCACGATTCCGACGCTGTTCCGCTCCTTCGCCAAGTGGTGCAAGCTGATCCCAGAAACGCGGAAGCCGTAGCGAGCCTGGGATTAGCGCTTCTTGTTACGGGGAATGCCAAGGATGCCGTTCCGTATCTTGAGCGAACCCTCAAACAACAACCCCGCGACCCAATAGCGCATGAGAATCTCGCTGCCGCGTACCTGCAGACGAACGAGGTGGATGAGGCCATCCGCGTCCTTAGCTCCGGACTCAAAAGCAATCCTAACGACTTTCAACTGCACTACAATCTCGGGCTCGCCCTCAAGTTGAAGGATGACAACGCAGCTGCCATTCCTGAGCTGGAAGCCGCTGCTAAGCTAAATCCTTCGGCTCACGAACCCCATTACACTCTGGGCATTCTCTACATGGAGGATGGGCGATATGAGGAAGCGGCCCGCGAACTCTCGCTGGCGATGAAGCTGCATCCGGCGAACGGCGATGGTTGGGCCACGCTGGGAAGTGTGTACCGGAAGATGAATAAGCTACCGGAAGCTGCCGACGCTCTTCGGGAAGCCATTCGGCAAATGCCCGACCAGCCGGATCCACACCTGACGCTGGCCACGGTCTTGGCGGAGCAAGGTGATGCCGCCGGAGCTGCAGCCGAACGCAAGAAAGGTGCGGATTTGGAGCGCGTGGCCATGAAACGGCAGCGCGCGACCATGTCCACAAATTCCGGTAACTCCCTGCTGCAGAAAGGGCAAGTCGCTGACGCCATTGAGCGTTACCAGCAGGCGCTGCGCGAGGATCCTGATTACGTCGATGCCCATCGCGGATTGGCCAAGGCGCTGGATCGCCAAGGCAAGAAGGCGGAGGCTGAGGCCGAGCGCCAAAAGGCCGCGGAACTGGAGAAGTCGCGGCCGTAACCATGGCGTTATGCCGCTGCCTGGGGCGGGATAGACCGCTCGCTACAGGACGGTCTGGCATTTACAGGACGCTCGGGCTGCGCTATATAGGAAGAACATTTTGCCGGAATGTGCCAGTTGTAGAAGCGGACACGGGTGCAGATCCGCTGAAGTTGTAGGATTAGCCGTCGCTTCTCGAAACGAAGCAGGCAGGTAAGCGCGATGAAGCTTCCTATCGCTCGATTCATTGCCGTTGTGGGGGCCCTAACAGTAGTGCTAATCGGAATGGTGCGGTTAGCCGCGTTCGCACAGTCTCCGCAAAATCCATCCGGCGACACATATTCCGAGCAAACCAGCAAGACTTACGATTTTCGGTTTGGCAAAGGTAATTTTTCCCTGCCCGGAAATGCCGCTACCGTGGACAACCAGTTCATCCAGCCAGGTGCATTTCCCACCGCGGAGTATTGCGGGCATTGCCACGAACAGGCATATACCCAATGGCGCCAGGCGCTGCATTCCAATTCCTTCCGAACGCCTTTTTATCGCGCGAGCGTCAACATTTTGATTCGCACCAAGGGCATTGAATTTTCGCGGCACTGCGATAGCTGCCACAATCCCATCGCGGTCGTTTCCGGAGCGCTGACACCGGACTCACAGGTGGACCGCTCCTTTGATCGAGATGGCGTGACCTGCATGACCTGCCACTCGATTCAGGGGCTTCAGTCCACTTCCGGGAATGGCGGTTTTATCATGGGCGTACCTGCCGTGATGGTGGACGGAAATGGCAATCGGATACCCGGGGAAGCGCAGTTTGGGGACATTTACGAGCACCCCGAACGGCACTCCGCAGCGGTGATGCAGCCGTTCTATCGCACCCCGGAATTCTGCGCGGCCTGCCACAAAGCCAACCTGCCCAATCCCCTGAACGATTACAAATTCATCCGCGCCTTCACCACCTATGACGAGTGGCAGAACTCGAAGTTCTCGCATCGCAATCCCCTCACTTTTTACTCCGCCGATTTCGTCACCTGCCAAAACTGCCACATGCATCGCACAAAAACCACTCTGCCCGACTCTGGCGCGAAGTCCGGAATGCTGGCTTCACACCGCTGGACTGCCGGAAACACCGCAGTGCCCTTCTACTACGGCTTCGACGAGCAGCTTCAGAAAACCATCGAGTTTCTAAAATCCGGCCGCTACCTGAATGTGGACATCTTCGCGCTCAAGAAAGCCCACGACGACAATCTGATCGCTCCTCTCGGCTCCGTACCGTTTGAGTTGAAGCCGAACGATGTGTTGCAAGCCTATGTTGTCGTACAGAACAAGAATATTGGTCATTCGCTGATTCCGGAGGTTCGCGATCTCTACGAGGCTTGGGTCGAGGTCACCGTCAAGGATGCCGCTGGAAAAACAATCTATCGCAGTGGCTTCCTGAGGCCCAACGGCATGCTGGACCCTCGCGCCCACAGTTTTACCAACCGGCCGGTAAATCTTTCCGGGGACTTTGTCGATAATCACAAGGTCTGGACCATTCATTCCATGGCCTACGACAATTCGATTCAGTCCGGGCGCTCGGCCCTGGTGCGCTACGAATTTCGCATTCCCCCGAATGCGAAGGGGCCGCTCAGCATCACCGCGCGTGTGAACTATCGTCACCTGCGGCAGAGTTACCTGAATAACGTGTTCGGGTCCGACCATCCGCGTTATCCCGTGATCGAGTTGGCGGCGCGCACGCGTGAGCTGAACCTGGGCCTGAATGCACCTACCGCATCAACTGCCGGCGACAATCCGGATTGGATGCGCTGGAACAATGTCGCGATTGGCCTTCTCGACCAGCAGCAATACGCGGACGCTATCGACGCGTTCCAGCAAGTGGTGAAGTTGAGTCCGGCCTATGACGACGGCTACGTAAATGTGGGCCTGACGTATCTGGAGTGGGAAAAATACTCGGAAGCGCGCGCACCGTTAGAAAAGGCGCTGGAACTCCATCCGCAATACGCCCGGGCGCTTTACTATCTGGCCTTGGTGGAACGGCGCGAAGGCCATCCGGAAGCGGAGGTCGCGGACCTGCAGAAAGTGGTGGAGCAGTATCCGCAATCCCGCGACGCGCGGCGCGAGTTGGGCATTGCTTATTATCAGCAGCATCGCACCGACGACGCCATCGCGCAATTTCAGGCGCTGCAGGCCATCGATCCCGATGATCTTGCCGCGCACTACAATCTTGCCATCCTGTATCGCCGGAAGGGCATGAAGACCGAAGCCGCGGCGCAAGCCGCTTTGTACGCCACCAAACGAATCGATCCTGGAGCTCCCACGTACTCGCTCGAATATCTGCGCAAGCATCCGGAGATTTCGACGGAGAGCGTGCCCTGGCACATGCATACGGATTTGAAGAACGCAGAAGTTACTCCTAACGCAGCCGGTGCGTGCGGAGCAGGTCAGCATTAGCGGGAGGAATCGTGTCGCGTTCGGATCGTCGCAAGTTTCTTCGCTCGTTGAGCCGCACTGCACTGGTGCTGCCATTCTCAGACCTGTTGGCCCTCGCCGCTCAGCAACAGCAACCGGACCAGAACCCGTCGAGAATAAAAACCGGGCCGATCGAACGTAACTACGACGCCAAAGCCGCCCCCCCTCCTCCGGGTCCGAAATCCCCTATTGAAGGCACGCCGCTGGGAGTCAGTTTTGTCGATGTAGTCAAGGGTTCGGGCCTGGATGTGGAAACCATCTATGGCGGTGTGGGCAAAAACAAGTATCTGCTGGAAACCACCGGCTGCGGCTTGGCCTTTTACGATTACGACAACGACGGCTGGCTCGACGTGTTCCTGGTGAACGGCTGGCGTCTGGAGGGATTTCCCAAGGGCCATGAGCCACACTGCCGCTTGCTCAAAAACAATCGCGACGGCACGTTCACGGATGTGACCAAGGGCTCCGGCCTGGAACTTCACACCGGCTGGGGCCAAGCCTGCTGTGTCGGTGACTACGATAACGACGGCTACGACGATCTGTTCGTCACCTACTACGGCCAAAACGCGCTCTATCACAACAATGGCGACGGGACGTTCACCAACGTCACCGCACGCGCCGGACTGATCCAGCCCGGGCCCAAAACCCGCTGGAATACCGGGTGCACTTGGGTAGACTACGATCGCGACGGGCATCTTGATTTGTTCGTTGCCAACTATGTGGACTTCGACGTGAAGACCGCGCCGCTCCCCGAAGAAGGTCCGTGCACCTACAAAGGCATCGTCGTGGCTTGCGGCCCTCCCGGGCTGGAGGGCGGAAAAAACATTCTCTACCACAACAATGGAAACGGCACGTTCACCGACGTGAGCGAGAAAGCAGGCATGTGGAACGCGATCGGCACTTACGGGCTCAGCGTCGCGGCCTCCGATCTCGACAACGACGGTTGGCCCGACATTTACGTGGCCAACGATTCCGCGCCTGCCACGCTGTATCTCAATCAGAAGGACGGCACCTTCAAAGACGTGGCCATCGAAAACGGCGCAGCACTTTCCGCCGAGGCCAAGCCGCAAGCGGGAATGGGCGTGTCTATCGGCGATTACAATCGCGACGGCAACTTCGATATTGTAAAGACCAATTTTGCCGGCGATACCGACTCGCTCTACACCAATTTGGGAGATGGCGTTTTCGAGGACCACACCTATCCGAGTGGGCTCGGCGTCAACACGCGCCTGCTGGGCTGGGGCGTAGGTTTCTTCGACATGGACAATGACGGTTGGTTGGACATTCTCATGTCCAACGGCCACGTGTATCCCGAAGTGGATAAATCCAAGGCCGATCTGAAATATGCCGAACACAAATATCTTTACCGGAATTTGCGCAACGGGCGTTTCGAAGAGGTTACCAAACAGGGCGGGCCCGGCATCACAGAAAGCGCTCCGGCGCGCGGCTGCGCTTTCGGCGACTACGACAACGACGGCGACCTGGATATCGCGGTGAATTGCGTCAATGCCATTCCGCAACTTCTCCGTTGTGATTCGACGCTCAATCGCAACTGGATCAAGATCAAACTCGTCGGTGTAAAATCCAACCGTACTGGCATCGGCAGCCGGGTGATCGTCACCGCGAAAACCTCACCCACTGCCGAAAAACCGCTCGTGCAGATGGACGAACTGCGCAGCGGCGGCAGCTACTTTTCTCAAAACGATTTGCGCATGCACTTCGGCCTAGAGCAAGCCAACAAAGTCGACTCCGTGGAGATTCGATGGTTGAGCGGGCAAGTCGACCAGTTAAAGGACCTCGAGGTCAATCGCGTGTACGTGATTCAGGAAGGCGGCAAAATTCTGAACTCGGAAATGCTGAAGCCGGCAACGAAGTCGTAGGACAGGCGATTCACGAACGAAAAGCAAAACAGCGAAATGAAGATGCGAATCTCTCACATACTTCTGTTGGGCTTGCCGTGGCTCATTCCCACCTTCAGCCCTGCTCAAGAGAAGTGTCCCTGGCTCACGGAGGCAACGGCGCGCGGAATTCTCGGTGGCGCGATTACGGTGCAAGTGAACCTGAAGGACGCGCGCAATGGCGTCTGCGATTTTGCGCGACACCTGGGACCCGTGGTTGTGGAGCTGCAGATCGCCGTCAACCTCATGACCGATATCCCCAGGCAATTCCCAACGTATGTGGCACAATGCCCTGCAAAAAGCGCAGCTTTACCAGCGATTGGCAACGCAGCAGTAATCTGCAGCGTGCAGGACAAACGCCGTTATGCGGAGAAGATCGTCGGCCGGGTGCGCGATCAAGCTTTCGTAGTCAGCGTGGATGCCACCGGTCCAGATGATCCGGCCATGACCCAGAAAATCCGCCGCGAGAAAGCGCAACTCGTCGCCGAACAGGTCGCCGGAACCCTTTTCTAGGGGACTCAGACGAAGTTTGCCGCGTCAGATAAGCACGGGCCATTGGCACTTCGTGTTATGCTGACGAACCGTAGCCTGCCGCGGTGGCCTCTGCCATGTTCGGGAAAGCGCGGCGGCCGGTGACTTGGTCGACGTGAATGCGGTAATGAACGGGCGTGGGAGGCTGCGAAGAGTCACGAAGAACTGCCGAGGCGTAGCTCGGTTGCCACCAAAGCGCACGCTTGCGAATCAATTCGTACGCGTCGAGGATCTCCTCCTGCCATTCTGCAATGTCTGGCAACTCTTCATAGCAGCCGGTCACGACGACGCTTAACCACTGGTCGCCGCTGGTCACGGCGTCCATTTGCACACAGACACTCGGGTTGGCACGCATCCACGCGATCTTCTGGCCCAGCGAGGAAAAGCCATAGAGGTACTCGCCCTGGTAAGCGAGGTAGATCGGCACAATGTAGGGCCGGTTTCCGTTGGTACAGGCCAATCTTCCAAAATTCTCGCGCTGCAGCATCTTGCGGCAGTCTTCCAGTGTCATCTCGTAAATCACCATGGCTGGGACCTCATCTCATGGGGTGCAGCTTATCACGAGTGTACGCAGTTGAGATTCTTGCTCTGTTGTTCCGCACCAACAAAAATGTATAGCCCTCGTGCTTCAACTCGAAAATGTAGCCAGGGTTATCGAACGGCTCCCCCGTTCGACGAAGATGCATCGGGTGAATGCGTGGCAACGACTTCCCACTCTAACGCTTCCCGGCGACGCCGTTTTCCGCTCATGCCGTCAATGGTATGCGGAACTCCCCTGCACGACTGTAGCAATCCGGTCCCCCGGCACCATCCACGTGCGTAAAATCCGTTCCCCGAAGAAGTCTATCTGCCCATTGGCCTTAAAGCTGACCTCGCCATTTTCAGAAGCGCGAAGTATTGGCCCTCCGACCTACCAGCGTAATGCTACCGCCACACTCGCCGCATACCAGCAGCCCTGAAAACAGATAGACCTGCTTCTGCTGACCACGAGCAAGACGGGCGCGATAGAAATTACTAGTTGGATAAAAACTCGGGAGCAAAACATGCGGATTGTCTCGCCTAGGTGTTCGCCCTCGTAGATTTGAAAATCGAGGTACACGCGATCACCGTAGCTGCGGCTACGCTGATCGTGGTGGACGTGCGTGCAAAGCGCCAGATATTCGCCGTCTGGGACGCGAGAGCGAGACGATGGTGTGTATTTTGAGTGTCGAACGATTTCACTGACGCGCGACGTGCCCTCTGGACTTGGATGGGCCATCAGACCGATCATTCAGAAACTCCCCAAGGAGTCCTTGACCGATACTCTAGAAAATACACGCAAAGCGCTACTAATCAGGACGCGATAGGTCCGTCAACAACTCAGAGAGCATTTGTGCGCCAGAAGGATGGGCGAATCTGGCGGCGGAACAGCTAGTATGGTTCGCAATAAGTCGCTAGTTTGATTCCACCAGCCGTGAAAGGTGTGACCGTCGCTGTCGCGAACCTGTAGTCGACTCCAGCTACAGTAGTGGGATGACGTTCGCGCGGAGATAAAAGGCGTTTGTGCCGAGTGTTCTTGGTTCTCGTTTTGAAGCTTCGGCGCTACTGGGAAGCTTACCGCTACTCGGCGGGTATCGAGCCGCATTCCCTCTCCCAGAAGTTTCAGGGCACTTTCTTTGCCGCTCCAAAGGAGTGAGAGAAGTCCAAAGCGCTCGGTCAACGGAGCGCCCATCACAAGTGCCTGCTCCTCGGCAGTAAAGTAATCGGTAGCGAAAGCAACGCCATGGGGCTCGACGAGCTCCAGGTCGCAACCCAGGAGAACGCCGGATGGCGCCAGGGCACAAGCGCCTACACCTGCCCGGTGGCTGAGCGAAATCGACAAAGGAGCAGTTTCATTTCTGATGAAAACTTCTGGAGCACCCGATGACGCCGGTCGTATTTCGATCTCGCTAAGTGCTTGCGGTTCTGCGGGAATGTCCAAGAAAAGCGCCACAGCATTCTTTGCGGTCCAGCGCCCGAGCAACCAATCCGCACGCCGTTTTGGAAAGTGCATCTCGTGCAGATGGTTTGCTTCGTTGGCACTGAACCAAGCGGACCCCCTGGGTACATTCGCTGAGGTTTGTTCCATCCAATAAACATCCATCCCCTTGACCCACTTCAGGAGGCCACCGCGGCAGCCGCTTTTGGTTTCTCGATCGGCTCTTCTTGTTGCTCCGCGTATTCCTGTTCGTTCTCACCAGCCATACCACGTTCCAAGGCACAAATCAGATAAGGCCGCAGATTGGCGGGCGGCAAAATCTCTTGCAACGCTCCGACTTTCAGGGCTCTATGCACGGTGTGGACCCGGTCAAACTCGGCAGCTACCTCGCCTAATTTTTCCGAATGCACAGCCTTAAAGAGTTCATCCGACTCGTTCCGTAAACGATGCTTTTCCGCACTGTCGGCGGTGGCCATCGCTTCAGTTAGCGCTTTCAGCCGTGGATCTTTGCGTGCGCGGGCTTCTACTTCTCCGGAGAAAACAACTGCGGCCGCCGGCGCGCCCCCGATCACAGAGGCAAAAGTCCCCTCCAAAGCCGCTACCTGGAGTTGCTCGTTCAACATTCGAGAGAACACGACATACGCGCCGCCGTGATAGCGGGAGATCACACAAAAGACCATGGGGCCCTTGAAATTCACCACGGCCCTCCCGATTTCCGCTCCGTACTCTAACTGCAGTTTCCGCATGGACTCCGGGGACCCATCGAAACCTGAGAGATTGGCCAGGACCACGACCGGCCGGTTGTTGGTCGCAGCATTGATGGCGCGCGCCACTTTTTTGGAGGCAAGTGGAAAAAGCGTTCCTGCATACCATTGGTCCGGTCCATCCGCCGGTACGAAACCCAGGCGCGGCACAGGACGAGACTCAATGCCGATCAGGCAAACGGGATAGCCTCCCAGGTGGGCGTCCCAGACGACCGCGGTCTCCGCACCGCGCATACCAGACCAGCGCTCGAGCGGCGGGTGATCTTGATCGACCGTCGCCAGCATCACCGTGCGAATATCGAAGGACTTCTTTCGTCCCGGATTGGTCTCGTCGGAAAAAATTTCGCCAACTTGAGAGAAGCCGTCGCCGCGAGTTTTCGCGTGGGGATAAGCGCGCACGTCGCGATCAAACGGATCCGCAGTCGATGCTCTTCGGGGGAACCGCTCGCCCGGCGCAACGTAGGTGTGTTCATAGTGACGAAACAGGATGCGACAAGCCTCATCGATATCCTTCGCCCAGTACTGGGCTTGGCCGTTAAGGCCCATGATGCGGTCGTACCCGCCGATGCCTTCATTATTCTCGGCTGATACGCTACCGGAGTAGTCCAGCGCACGCTTGCCAGTCAACACCATGGACGATTGCGGAGTCATTACAAGAATCCCCCGGGTGTGCATGAGCATAGTGGCTTCGGCGTTCCAGTAAGGCTGCGCACCCACATTGACCCCGTTAATGATCAGATTTACTTCCCCACCGGACTGCGTGAAGTGCACGATTCGACGCAACACGCGGGCGATCCAATCCATGTTCTCCACGCCACTCTCCATCGAAATCTTTGCGCCGGCAGAGATGGGAAACCACTCAACAGGCACGCCCTGCTGTTCAGCCAAATCCAAAGCCGCGATGATGCGCTGGCATTCCGGTTCCGCAAGAGCGCCAAGATCTTTGCTGGGATCCCCCATCAGCAAAACCCTCGTCATTCCTTCGGGATACCTGGTCGTAAAGTTGCGGATAAGACCGACGATGATATTGGCTTTATTCTGCCCATAGGCCCGGTCAACGGGAACCAGCCGGTGACTGGCATCCAGATCATGCTCAACGAAGACGCCCGGCGGGAATTCGGCGCGCGTATCTTCGGGTGTCGGGGTCAGCATTTCGATGATTTCGTAGGGGTAGGTCAGGCCGCGCTTGCGCATCCGCAGGACCTTCTGGTCATACTCCGTCAGCGGTTTAATCGGCTGGAATCTGCCCGCGGGGCGGAACGTGGTTAACAGGCCAGCGCCGGCGGGCCTGCAAAGGCGAACGACCATGTCCCGGAGTTCTCCAGTTTCCGGATTAGGGATGCGCGCACGAAGGATAACCTGTTCCAATCCCAATCCCTCGGTCGCGGGAGCCAAGCGTTGAACGATACTATGGAACTCATCGGGCTTGATCGAAAGCGGTGGCCAAACATAGAGCAGAATGCGGTTCCAATAGAGGCGATCACGGACGGGACGGTGCGATTGATACAGCCGGATGCCCGCCAGAGTTTCCGCAAACATGCGCTCCAGGTGAGGCAACTGCACGATGCGTCCGGCTTCGTCGCATACGGGCGTTAGATCCCTGACTTCTGCCAGAGCGAATAGCCGTTCGTCCTTGGGGTTGTCGTGGGCAACGGCATGGAAGAGATAGACGTCCTCCAGAGAAGGCAAGCGCTCGAGATGGAAATTACTGAAGCGTTGTAGATGGAGGCGCTTGGCCATCATAGGATGAAGTCCACCAAACAGCTTGTCCTCTTCGTATCCTGATTCTCCCAGCCGAAACGTGAAATGGTTCACGGCGCCCATGCCATCGCCACGACCCGGCCCCGAAATGATCATCGTAAATATGCCGGATTTTCCGCGGAAACTTTGTCTGATTTAGCATGGACGAGATTTCCACTTGTGTTGTGCTGAGATCACTTAGGGGAGCAGTGTGCCAAACGTAGAAGTCAAGGTCGATGTCCTGGTCTGCGGCTGTTTGCTCGATCAGAGGAAACATGGCTTCCGCCGATTCCCGCAACCGCGGCAGCTCAGCTTGGGTGGTCAAAAGATGAACCCGCCTCCCCTCCTCTTCATATTCCGCTGAAAGGCAGGGCTGGCCACCCAGTTCGTCGGTGCGCACGTCAAGCAGTGTTTGAATTCGATAATACCGGCGTGTGATTACCTCGAGCAGCAGGCGCCGCATGCACAAGTCGGCCGCCGCGAACTGGCCGGCGAAACGGACAAGCGGCTGTGGGCATTCGACCAACGCTCGAATTCTCTCCTGCCGATCATCCGCTTGCGGATAATGGGCGAGATAGGCCAAGTGCTCTTCGGCCTGCTCATATACTTGCTTCCGTACCCTTTCAAACTGCCGCTGGTCGAAACAGCGATAGCGCAGTTCCCGTGCGAGGTCGTTGATGGCGGGAAAGATTCCGTGGGTGAAGGAAATGAACCTGTCAAGCAAGGTCCTGAAGGAGTCCTGCGCCTGCGTCCTCCAGGTTTCGACATTCCTCAAGCGGCGTTCGAGGATGGCCAGGATAAGCGGAACCTGCTGTTCCCCACGCTGGTGCGACTTGTAAATCCAGAACAGACTTTCTTCCAACTCAGGCGAACGCTCCAAGGTCCGCACACCGTAGTGCGCCAGCGCGCGACGAAGTGCATTCCTGAAAGCAGAAGGAAGGGCTTCGCCTCTTGTATCCAGCATTCGCAGGTAGGAGAACAAGTATGCTTCCGAGGTAGGTGCTTCCCGCGTGGTTGAATCCTCCGACTCTGGCTGGCGGTGAAATAGATAGCAGATGTCGACAAAAATCTGCAGAATCTCGTTTTCGCACTGTGTGATTTCCAGGGAATCGGCAGTGTCTTCACAAGTGTGGTTCCACGCAGTGAGCAGCCGAGAGATATGTGCTGGGTCTACATCAAAACCCAGCGTGAGTTGCCGAAGCTCCTGCAAGTTTTGGAGACAAGTAGAACAGCAGTCTTCGCCTCCTTGTGCCAAGGCCAGCGACGATCGGAAAATCACACGTTCGGTTTCCGTGGTCGCATCCGGGGTGCCAAGAGGCTCGATGCGCACAAGCGCAGCGCCCGCATCCACTTGCACATTCGGCGCAGTCAACACCTCGCGGACTCTTCCGGAGAATGGCGCGACGACCTGCATCTCCATCTTCATCGCCTCCAGGACCGCGAGGCGATCTCCGGCCGAAACAATATCGTCGGGCTTCACCGCCAAGGAAACCACCATGGCGGGCGCTGGAGCGTGCACCACTCCCCCGTCGTCCCGGCTCACCCGGTGCGTGGTCCCATCGACCTCAATGAGGAAGTTCAGACCCTGCACCGTGGAAACGACATCGAAGCGCCGCCCGAAGCATGTAACCCAATAGTCGAACGAACCGCGGCGGTGGCTCTGAACATCAACAGCGGCTTCATCGGTCTCCACACGATACTGGTGAGGGCCAATGCGAAAAACTCGGAGTCGATACGGCTGCCCGCGATACCGCAGCGCCACAGTTTCACCAACTTCACTGCGCACTTGCGGTCGCCCGCGGAGAGCCGAGGCATAGAACTGCGTTTGGGCTACCGCAAGTTCGGCATCATAGCTGGCGATTGCTGCCAGCAGGAGTGCCACGTCGCCGTGCCTTCGGGAAAGGTGATCATTGTTGGTCACGAGTCTTTCCATCCAGCCCACATCCACGTTCCCCTGCTGGACCTCCGGCCGGCTCAATAATTCCAGAAGCAGCGATTTGTTACTGACCCCGCCTTTGATGACCACCACACTCTCCCGTATGGCCCGTCGCAGCCGCGAAAGCGCCTCTGCCCGCGTTCGGCCATAGGCGATGATTTTGGCGATCATGGAGTCAAACTCCGGCGGAACGACATCACCTTCCGCTACGCCTGTGTCGATCCTGACGCCCGGACCAGCTTGAATCCTAAAGCGTTCAATTGTGCCGGGGGCCGGAGCAAAGCCGTTGTCGGGATCCTCCGCATTCAAGCGCGCCTCGATGGCGTGGCCGAATGTTCTTGGTGGCTCTCCTTCCAGACGGTCGCCACGCGCGACGTGGATCTGGAGTTTGACGAGATCGAGCCCGGTGGTGCATTCCGTCACGGGGTGTTCGACCTGCAATCGCGTGTTCATCTCCATGAACATAAAGCGACAGTTGTCCGGGTCGTATAGGAATTCAACTGTTCCTGCGTTCTCGTAGCCCGCGGCACGACTCAGGCGAACCGCGGCGTCGCGTAAGGCCTGATCTAGCTCAGGGGAAAGGGCGGGCGATGGCGCTTCTTCGAGGATTTTTTGGTGGTGCCTTTGGATAGTGCAATCCCGAACACCGGCGGCCCATGTGGTGCCGTAGTGGTCGGCGATGATCTGGACTTCCACATGGCGCGCATTGGCCACAAGTTGTTCCAGGAAAACTGTGGGATCCCCAAAAGCCTTATGCGCTTCGGCTCTCGCGCTCTCGAAGGCTCTGGGGAGTTGCGCCGCGGAGTTCACCCGGCGAATCCCGTGACCTCCGCCGCCCGCAGTGGCTTTGATGAGGAGGGGATAGCCCAGTTGTTCGGCGTGCCGCACTGCGTGGTCAAGTGTATCTACTGGTCCGGAACTCCATCGAGCAACGGGTATGTGCAGTTCTTCGGCTAGACGCTTCGAGGAAATCTTGTCGCCAAGGCGCCGCATAGTGTCGCCGTCCGGGCCGATAAACACGATTTCCATTTCGCGGCAAAGATCGGCGAATGCGGCATGCTCGGCAACGAAACCCCATCCGACCCAGACCGAGTCCGCACGCGCGGCACGCAACGCTCGGGCGAGCTGTTCATAATCTACATAGCTGCTCTTTGATTGTTGTGTGGATGCATCAAGGATGTGAGGAGCACCCAAGCAAACGGCCTCATCCGCCTCTCGCACGAACATTGCGTTGCGGTCTGGCTCAGTGAAAAGAGCTATCGTGCGCAGCGAGGTGTCCTCTTCGTGATTGAACTCGCGCACCGCGTGGATAAAACGCATGGCCGCTTCGCCGCGGTTTACGATCGCCACACGTTGGAACTCGTGCTGCATACGCCCCCCGGATTGCAGGCCACCATCGGCCTCAGGATTCAACGTTCCTCACACAGCAACGGCGTGCAGTACTTTTAAGGACTCGGGCTCCACGCTGTGAGCGAGCGTAATAGTGTGGTAACCACGTAGTCGCAGATATTGATTTCCTGCTTCATCAACGACTTCCGCATCAAATATTGCTCCATCGATCTTGGGAGCAACTATGGCGTACAAACAGCCTTGGGCAGTTTCTGCCGGGCGCAACACGGACACCTGCTGAATTTTGTGGGGCAGTCCCAGCGTGCCGAGCGCGCTCATTTCCCATAGCCCGGCTGCCTGAAAACAAAGTTCAATAAGCCGCGGCTCCATCACCGTAGGCTTCTCCGGCGGAACATGATTGTCGGGAAGACTTCCCGCCATCTTCCCGACGATCCGGTCGCCATCGCGCCATGCCTCTTCGAGCACCTGGTAGGCTGGCCCGTGGAAGTAAAGGCGATAGATCTCGCTCGCTTTGATGGTGGAATTGGCCGGCTTGCCCGGTGCCCTGGAACTTTGCAGTTCCTGCGGCCGCTTCGTTAGCATTACACGGCCAGTGAAATGAGTGGTGATTTGCGGCTCGATCTGGTTCGGCAGCGTCCGGCAACCGAGCAATTCACAATCCGCGACAACGGCCTCGCCTTTGGGATGAAATACCACCTTGATTGTTAGGGTGCGCGGTTCGTTTCGATAGAACTTCAACGGCGCCAGGAAGTTCACGTCTTCCACCGCTGCAATACGCCAGCCGGGAAGCATACACAAGGCTGCTTCTGCAAAAGCTTCTAAGCCCATGACTCCGGGCAAAACTGGCGTGCCTTCGATCTGATGGTCATACAAGAACGGCTGAATCGTTGGCTCCAAGGTCACTTCCGCCGTGAGTCCGTGGTACACGCCCATGGCTCCGATTGTTCCGATCATCGGTCCCTGCGCTGGGGTGCGACCGCGCGTAGAAGCTTCCGTCACGATTGGATCCAAGCCACCATTGGCATCCCATTCATTCATCAATATTCCAAGGCGTCGGCCAATAACAACTTCGCCACGCGTTCCACCAGCCGTCAGTTCGCGCCGGATCAGCGGAATGCCTTCCTCGGGCCGCAGCATATCGATTCCCGCAATCTCCATCATTTTCGGAATAGAGCCGCGGGTTGCCATTCCGATGCCGCCCCAAGCAGTCCAGTCAATCGCAATTGCCCGAGTGGCGGGTCGCGTTGTTCGGAAGTTGGAAGCGAATTTGCACAGTAAATCATTTGCGGCACTGTAGTCGGTTTGTCCAGCATTGCCAAAGCGTCCGGCGATGGAACTGAAGGCCACGGTAGCCCGGAGGGGCATGTCGGCAATCGCACGCAAGAGGTTGAACCATCCGTCGCTCTTCACATCAAAGACCAAGTCGAACTCCAGCGGGTTCTTATCGGGCAGAGCATGACTCCTTTCGATGCCAGCGGCATGCAATAGCACGTCAATGTGACCGACACGTTCGCGTATTTCTTTGACGACGTTGGCAACAGCCACGGCGTCAGTCAGATCGACGGCGAAGTAGTGGACCGTGCCACCCGCCGCTTGAACTGAATCAATGGCGCTGCGAGCAGCCACCGCGCGCTCGAGAGCTGCCAGTTCCTTTTCCACCAGCGCCGGCGTGGCACGTTCTCCGCGCTCCTGAAGACGAGCGAACAGCTCCCGCTTGAGACCCTCCTTGTCGTTCAGAAAACGTTTGAGGTCAGGATCATCGGATTTTGGTTCTGGCACCAGATCAAGCAGGTAGAATGTGCCACCGGAAGCGGCCGCCAAGTCGGCGGTAATCTCCGAAACGATGCTCCCTGCTGCACCGGTAATCAAAAAGACCGAGTCGCTGTCGAGTACGATGCCCGGACGGCCATCTGATGCCGGCTGCTCCTGGAGTCCAATGCTCCAGCGGAGCCCCATTTTGTAGCCGATCTCAATGGCGCCGGGATCATGCAAAGTCTCAGCGATCAAAAGGTCAGAAATTTCTGACGCTTGAGATTCCACCGCGAAATCCACTGCCTTCACAAGCGCACCGCTGCGCTCTCGCTTGTAGGTTTTGACGAAACCCACCACCGCTCCCCCAAGTGGGGCGACTGCGCCTGCATCGTCGTAACCATGTTGCCCACCCAACCGCGTGGCCGACACCAGGAAGGTGCCGGGTGTGCCGATGAAGTCATAAAGAGTACGCATGGTGGTATAGAGGAACTTGATCCGCACACTCAAAGATTCATGCCAATCCGCGAGGTCCATTTCGTTAAGGCTACCCTCGACGTCGAGAGCGGCCAGCCAATAGATGCCTTGGATTGCGCCTTCGCTGATCCACTTCTTCAACTGAGTGACCACCATTTCAGCGGGCCATGCCGACTCCATCCGTAACACAACCACACCCCTTGCTTGTAGTTGTTGGGCCAGAGTTCGGGCTACTCCACTGTGGTCCGGCATAATGATCACCCGGTCTCCCGACGCTAGTGGCACCCCGGTCGACTTGCAAAGGTTCAGTGGCGGTCGCAAGGTGGGCACAGGGACGCGGCGAGGGATCGCGTTAGCCGGGTCCAGGGAAAGCAGAGTAGGTCGCGTGTGCGCGCCAATTGTGGAACGATCGGATACAGGCGCAGCTGCCTGGAGTGCTGACTCGCCAGACGGTAACCTTTCTTTCGCGAATTGAATCACTCGGGCCAAAGTTGGGAAGTCACGCAGCTTCAGATTCTCATCGCGCGGAATGTTGAATGCCGCGCGCACGGAGGCAAACATTTCTGCCTGCTTAACGGTGTCAATCCCGAGGTCCGCTTCGAGATCAAGGTCCAGATCCAGCATCTCTTTCGGGTAGCCAGTCTTGTCGGCAACAATGTCTAGCACCTTTTCCCTAATGGGATCGGCGGTCGTTTCTGGCACAGTAGCGGGTTCGATAGTCGGAGCCACTTGTGCGCTTCTGGCGGGCGCAGCCGGAGCCGCGATCAAATCCGGGCGTTTCTCGTAGACGAACCGAATTACATGAGCCAGCGTCGGATAATCGCGTAGCTTCCGATTTTCGTCGCGAGGGATGTTGTAGGTCTCCCGAATGGCAGCAAACATCTCCGCTTGCTTGACGGTATCAATTCCCAGGTCCGCTTCGAGATCCAGATCCAGGTCCAGCATTTCGCTGGGATAGCCGGTCTTCTCCACGACCAATGCCAGGATGCGGTCTTTGACCGAGTCGTCGGTTGCACCCGATTGTGGAAGTGGCGCTTTGCTCTTCACCGGTACCGGGGGTAGCGTGTCTTGGAACGCTGGCGCTGCCCCAAGTGGGGGCGTGGTCGCCAGATCGGGCCGCTTGTCATACACAAATCGGATGACGTGTGCGAGGGTGGGAAAATCGCGCAACTTCCGGTTCTCGTCTCGCGGAATTTCGTAAAACTCCCGGATAGCCGCGAACACTTCTGCCTGCTTGACCGTGTCTACACCCAAATCCGCTTCAAGGTCCAAGTCCAAATCCAGCATGTCAGGCGGGTAGCCAGTCTTCTGCGAAACCAATGTGAGTACCCGTTCTTTCACTGCGTCAGGTTTTGCCGCAACCTGCGGTGGCGCGAGCATGGGAGGGAGAACCACGGGAGGGGCGATCGTGGCTCTTCCTTCATTGCTTCCCACTTGGGCAAATTCAAGGTTGGTGGACTGTGCGGCAACGAGCGGCTGCGGTGCTGGTATATCGCGTGTGGGACCCGGAGTCTTCTCTGACTCTGGAGCTTCCGCTCGGCGCGCTGCGCCTCCCTTATCATGGACACGCAGGGTGTGGCGAACGACTTCGAGTTCTGGCGCTGGCTGCCCGGCCACGCGGCTGAGCCAAGCGTTCCATACAGCGGGATCCACAATGCGAGAGGCGTATCCCAAAGAAAATGGATTTGGACGCACTCCATCTTTGGTCGATTGCCAATGGAAGAGGGCCATGCTGATCTGGGAGCCAAATCCGGCACCGAGGCGCAGCGCATATTCCACAGGATACGCGCCCCCCTTTGACAAATTCAGTTCACCCAGTTCGGGATCCACTTCCTTAAAATTAGGCACAGGCGGCACGCACCCGGTTTCCAGTGTCTTGACCGCGACGACATCTTCGATGCCAGTGGCCATCGCATGCCCAGTGAACCCTTTGGTGTTAGTGATGACGATCTGATCCGCGGCATCACCAAAGACGTGGCGTAACGCTGAGATCTCGGCAGAAGCGCTGCCACCACGCGCGGGAGTATAAGTTTCGTGAGAAACGAATACCGTGCGAGGCGCGATTTCCTCACGCGACATACCGCTGCGCGCTTCTGCTTGCTCGACAAGGTTTTCCATCACGTTGCCGATGTGTTGAACGTCGAGGCGAGTTCCATGAAATGCGCTGTTAGCGGTTACCGCGCTTAGCACATCGCAAATGGGTCTTATGCCGCGCTCCCGTGCAGCCTCCGCGCTCTCGATTACCAGCGCCGCTGCGCCCATGCCAAGGATCATTCCGTGCCGGCGGCGGTCGAACGGAATTGCAGCGTCTTCGACCACATCGTCTGTGGCGGCCGCGCCGCTTGCCAGGAAGCCTGCACCAAACCAACCGAATAGGTGGTCGGTGGTTACATCGTCTGCGGACACGATGATCACTCGACGGCATCGCCCGGCACGGATCCAGTCTTCGGCCAGCCCCACGGCTTGCGCCACGCTTGCACAGGCCGCGTTGATTTGCGTGTTGGGTCCGCGTGCGCCAATGAATTCGGCAAACTGCGAATGCCCCATGGACAATGCCTTGAACAAGAACCGCCTGTCAAAAATGTACGGATCCTTTTGGATCGAAACACGCAACTCGTCGATACGCCGGCTGATTTCTTGGGCCACCGTGGAATGCCCGTTCGATTCTGTTACCCGAGCCAGCAAGCTCTGCAGCATGGCCAGTTCTTCACGGCGTTCATGGTCGGTGAAGTACCGGGACATTTCGTCCGCGAACGAGTCATAACCCGGGAAAGCCGAGGCAAAAATCACACCGGTATCGTCGCGCAAGGATTCCGGCAGCGCCCAGCGGTCCGGCAACTGCGTCCCTTTGCTGGTCGTCTTATAACGCATGACCAGGGGGATGCCCGCATCGCGCAAGGCATCGATGCCCGCCGCAATCGCCAAAGCCGTGACCCGGTCCATGGCAGCCACACGCTCAGCAGAAATGCCGAATTCCTCGACCAGGTCCAAAGCGCCGCCGCGGGCTGCAAGCTTGATGACGTCTGCCACATTCGTAATGGTCTCGAAGGAAGGCCCGCCATTGTCGCGCTTCACGAGGCGTGTTATGTGCTTGTCGAGCATCGCCTGGCGCAGCCGGGTAGGAACGACATCAATGAATTGGTCGCCGCGAAGGATGCGGCCAATATTCTCTTCATCGAAGATGTGCTCGGTTCCCGGCAAACCAAGGGACGCGCCAGTGACCACGACCGGCAAAGTCATGACGGGTGTCCGGTTTTCCCCCTTCCAGATCCGCCAACCGCGCTCGAGTGTATCCGCAAACAAACGACCGAGTTCAACGAAGCGCTCTGTGTCTGAGGCAGCTGACGCTGCAATCGGGGTGTTTGTCCCAGCCGGCACCTTGGCGACTGGTCCAGGTAATTCTTTTCGGAAAGAACCGACGTTCACAGGAAGAGCAACTCTTTTCGGAGCTTCGGCGACTCCGCGCCCCAACCCCGCGGCATAGAGGCCGCACAATGCCTGGTTGAACGCCGCGATATCACCGATCTTTGGGTGATTGGTGAACAGCGAAAGCACATCGCCGCGTTCGCCCAGTACGTCTTCGGCAAATCCCTGTAACGCCTTCTTCGGGCCGACTTCCACAAAAACGCGAGCCCCGGCAGCGTACAGCGCCCGCAAACCTTTCACGAATTGCACCGGGGAAGCGACCTGCTTCGCCAAAATGTCCAACATCTGTGGCACGACATTGGGGCCTGTGGGATAGAACTCGCCGCTCACGTTCGCCACCGTGGGCACTCGAGACGATTGCAGGTGCAAGCGCTCAAGTGTGCGCCGCAGCGGTTCGCTGGCTGGAGCAACGATGGAGGTATGAAAAGCATGACTCACCGGCAACGGTACGACGTTATATCCCGCGTTCAGGAAAATCTCTCCGGCTTGCGCAACCGCATCAGTTGCCCCACCGATTACCGCTTGGTGATCGCTGTTGATATTGGCGATCACCACGTAGCCATTAACCGTTTTTAAAATCCGCTCGATTTCTTCCATTGGTCCAAAGACTGCCGCCATCCGGCCATTATCTTTCATGGACACGCGAGTCATTTCGCGCCCGCGGGCACTGACGGCTTCGAGAGCGTCCGCGAAGGGGAGGGCGCCCGCAGCAACTAACGCTCCGTATTCACCCAGGCTGTGCCCCATGGTCATGTCCGGCTCAATGCCGTAGGCGGCCAAAAGTCGCGTCAGCGCGAGATCGGCGGCCAGCACAGCCGGCTGAGTGATGGCAGTTTGACGCAGATCTTCTTCGGCCTGGGCGACAGCGTGCTCATTGGTTTGGTCGACGAAAATATACTCCGAGAGAGGCTTGCCGAGCAGCGGAGTCATCACGCGGTCCGCTTCGGCAAAGGTCTCCGTCACAATCGGCTCGCTGGCGCGAAGTAGAGCAAGCATATTGACGTACTGCGAACCTTGCCCCGTGTACAGGAAAGCAATCTTGGGGGCAAGAGCGCTGCCACGGAAGATGCCTTGTGCACGCAAAGCTTTCCACGCGGCTGGTTGGTTGGTCTGCAATGCTTGGAGCACCTTGGAGCACTTTTCGGCAAGGTCCTCGGCTTCGGCATAATCGATTGCCACACGTTCGGAGGCCCGTAGATCCGATTCGAACGGCGGTGCAGGAGCCGGCGCATAGCCTGCTTCAGCGTCCTTTTGTATCGATCGCAAACGCTCGGCCAACTGCGCGACGGAAGTGGCGCCAATCAGCAAAGCACCGCGTAAAGGTACCTTATGCGAATCTTCTCCCTGGCTGTTCCAAGGAATAGTGAGCACGGTTTGGTGGTTTTCGATAGCCGTGGAGGACGCACTTGCCGCGAACAATCGCTTGCCGTCACCGTTGAGTTTGTGAGGAATATATTCTTCGAGGACCGCGTGGAAATTGGTGCCGCCAAAACCGAAGGCACTCAGACCTGCGCGCCGGGTGCTCTCAGGCGGGATTGTCCAGGGTTGCAAGGTCGTGTTTACGTAAAGCGGCGAGTGCGCAAAATCGATGTCCGGGTTGGGATGTTCGAAATGTACACTTGGCGGCAACAGCTTGTCCCGCAGCGCCAGAACTGTCTTGAGGAATCCCGCAGCGCCGGCCGCGCCCTTCAAGTGTCCAAAATTCGACTTGACCGACCCGAGCGCCACCGACTTCGCTGGAAGGTGAAAACTGCCGAGCACATCAGCCATGCTTTGGACTTCGACAACATCCCCAACGCGGGTCGACGTACCGTGCCCCTCAATATAGGACACGGAAGCAGGCGACAAGCCGGCATTCTGCCAGGCACGTTCAATGCAGAATTTTTGACCAATCGGATTTGGCGCGGTGATGCCTTTCCCCCTACCGTCGCTGGATCCACCCATGCCCCGGAGAACAGCGTAGATTTTGTCTTGGTCGCGTTCCGCGTCGGCCAAACGCTTGAGCAAAAAGATGGCGCACCCTTCGCCCATGACGAAGCCATCCGCCCCCTCTGCGTAAGGGCGGGTGCCCGTGGCGGAAAGAGCGCCAATCTTACAGAATTTCACGAATGTGGGCGCGCCCATGTTGCGGTCAACACCACCAGTGACCGCCATATCGAAGTCATGCTCAATCAGACCTTCCGCCGCGGAACTGATCGCCGCCATCGCCGATGCACACGCTGCATCTACCACGTAATTGGGGCCGTGAAAATTAAAGAGGCTGGCAATACGTCCGGCTATGCAGTTTGCCAATTCACCGGGCATGCTATCTTCGGTGATCTCCGGAAGGTGCTTTGCCATCCTTTCGTGCAATTCACGGGTGATGTCTTGCCGCACGGATGGCGGCAGTGCCGCAAAACTGGCACTGGCCTCCAGCTCCCCCGCAAATTCCGGGAAGAACACGCGCAGCGCGGTGAGATAGTGCTTTTCTCCCGCCATCGCATTGCCGAGAATTACCGCGGTGCGATTGAGGTCCATTTGCCGTTTGGGGTAGCCGTAGTCCTCCAGTGCCTCGCGCGTGCACGCGATCGCCCATTTTTGCGCTTCATCCATTGCGTCAACGGCGCGGGGAGGAATCGCCATGTGCCACTTCGTCGGCTCCCAGGTGTATTCGCGCACCCAGCCACCGATTTTTGAGTACGTTTTATCTACAGCACTATGGTCAGGGTCGTAATAACGCTCTGGGTCCCAGCGGTCCTTCCTGACTTCCGTGATGCTGTAACGGCCGTTCTTCGCATTCTCCCAAAACGCCGGAACATTCGGAGCATCCGGTAAAATGGCTCCCGCACCGACAATGGCGATCGCCCGATGAGCTGTGTTTTCCATGATGAGACTCCTTTGTCTTGTGGGAGTGGCAACAGACCCATTAGAGGGCCGCGAAAACCAGTCCCACTTCCTTCCGAGTCATGCGGCGATCTGCGTGCCCTTTACGGAGCGGCCGTAAAGAACATCGGCAATAAAATCCATATCTAAAATCAGGCCTGCCTGTGCGCGATGGATCGCGGGCAGTCCCAAACTCTCTTCAAAAGTGGCCGTTCCCGTGTCGACTGCGGCACCGGCTCCGCGTACCCAACGCAATCCGTCTTGGCTGACTTTCATTGCTGCTTCGCGCGCGAAGATTCGACTCAACGCCGCCAGCGCAGTGGCATCAAAGCGGGTGTTGGCTTTTTCGTGTAGCTTTCCGTCGGCCATGCGAGCAGCGCGCCGGGCCAAACACCCGGCGCACTCGGCGTAGGCAATAAGTTCTCCGAGGCGGAGGAGAATGTGCTGGTGTCGAGTGAGATGCCCAATCCGCGCATGCTCCATCACTTCGGCGAGTGCATGGAGAGCTAATGCCGCGATATCCGCACCGACGGTCGGATGCTGAGCGTGCAGGGCTTCTTGTGTTCTCGCTTGCTGGTGATAATGTTCACCTCGAGTTTTCAGATGGAACTGCCAGCGATCGCGGCTGATGGTCATCTCCATGATCTCGGAGGTACCTTCGTAGATCGTGGTAATACGCGCGTCCCGCCTAATTTTCTCCACCATGTATTCATGTGTATAACCGTAACCGCCGAGGGCCTGAATACTGGCATCGGCCGCCAAGTTCCCCGCTTCCGTAGCCATGTACTTCGCAATCGCGCCTTCCGTGTTCCGGTTCCCTTCGCCGGCGTCAATGCGCTCCGCTGTTTCTTCGATGAAAGCGCGGCTGGCTTCCAGACGCACCACGTTTGGCACAATGAGCTTGTGCGTGTAGCCCTGTTTTTCCGAGAGCGGAGCCCCAGCTTGGATCCGTTTGGTAGAGTAAGGAATCGCTCGATCAAGCGCGGCCCAGCCGGCCCCAAGACCAAAGGCTGCAACCATTAGTCGCGTATACCCGAACACGGCCTGTGCCTGGTTCAAGCCTTGACCTTCTACCCCTCCCACAAGCCGATCAGCATCTACGTAAACATCGGTGAACGCCAATGCAGCCGTATTGCTGAGGCGAATGCCGTGCTTGTCCTCGGGTTCGTCGTGAGTGAATCCAGGAACGCCCTTTTCGACGATGAACCAGCTGGGGCCGCTGGGAGTGTTCGCCAAAACACTGTACGCATCGGCGATGCCGCCATTGCTGATCCATTGCTTGCTTCCGTTAATCTTGTAGCCGACAATGCGACCGTCCTGGAAAACGCGGTCTGCTGTGGTGCGAAGGGCCGCCAGATCGCTGCCGGCTTCCGGCTCAGTGGCTCCGTAAGCGAACAACAAGCCTTCTTCCGCGATGCGTGTTAGCCAGTGCTTTTTCTGTTCCGGAGTAGCACCTACCGTTATGGGGTCGCTGCCGAGAAAGGTGGCAAGCACCGACGTGGCAATGCCCAGGTCAATTCTCGCCATCTGTTCACAAACGACGTACACATCAAACGCACCACCACCCAATCCGCCGAATTCTTCAGGAATGAATAGAAGCTGGATGCCGAGTTTGTCTGGGCTGCACATGTGGCGTACCAGTTCCAGAGGGCACTCGTCACGGGCATCCAGATCGCGAAGTACGTCATCTGGCAGGCGTTTTTTCGCGAAATCGTGCAGTGATTTCAGGCTCAGTTTCAGCGTTTTTTTCGCGATCATTGCAGGCGCCTCTCTTTCAACGTTTACTCAGCACACTTTCGCGGATCCGGTTCGTTAATTCGGGCAAGAATTCCAGGAGGTCGTCGACAATGCCGACGTCTGCCACCTGAAAGATGGGAGCCTTGGGATTCTTGTTGATGGCCACCAGGAACGGGTTTCCCTTGATGCCGGCGAGGTGCTGGAACGAACCACTAATGCCGCACGCCAGATAAACCTTAGGCTTGACGGTCTTACCGGAGGTGCCGACTTGGCGTGATTTCTCGAGCCACTTGGCATCCACAACCGGCCTGGAACAACTCACAACCGCACCAATGGTGTCGGCCAGCTCCTGAGCAATGGCCACATTGTCGCGCTCCTGAATGCCACGGCCGATGGAAACGAGAACGGGCTCTTTGCTAATATCAACCCCACCAGCGTCCGCGACGATGGTTTCCACAAAATGCCGCTTCGTCGTCAAAGCTCCAACAAGCGGCGACTTGTCCAGCACCAGCCCATTCAATGCTGAGCCTTCTAAAGGCTTGAATGCACCCGGACGAGTATTCAGGACCGCTCCCGAAGAAACATCGCAACGAACATGAGCGCTTAGCTGGCCTCCGAATTCCTGACGCACCAGCTTAAGATTGGCGCCTTTAATGCTTTCGATGTTCACGACATCCGAGACAAAAGCGGCGTTCATCTTGATGGAAAGGCCGGGCGACAGATCGATTCCGAAATGATTGTGTGGGACCAACAATATGCAACCCTGCGGGAGAACCTCAAGCAGCGCCTTTCTTACGAGCTCGGCATTCGGGTAGGCAAGGTCCTCTTTTGCCACTTTCCAAATCTCTGCGTAGGTATCACGGAGGCTTCCACACACCGTGTCGAGTTCTGTACCGTAACCGGTCAGAATGGCAGTTGGCGACGCAGCATCGTCAATCATCTTAGCCGCGGCCACCAGTTCCGCAGCGGAATCATCGGCCACCCCGGCTTTGTGCACGATATAAGCGAAGATCCGAGTCATTATTTCAACGCTCCTTTCGCTCTCATTAATTCAATGAGTTTTTCGATAATCACTTCCCGGCTGCCCTGCAGGATTTCAGCGCCCTCTCCCATTGCGGGCACGAAATAGTCCTCACGCTTCACCCTCGCCGCAAATTCCCCGACAGCACTTGCGTCCACCCTCAGCTCCGAAAGGCCAAGCGTCGGAATGTTCAGGGAGGCTACCTGCCGGATACCTTTCATTCCGACGTAACGCGGCTCATTGATGCCGGTCTGAATCGACAGGACACACGGCAACTCGATCTCGTTGACCTCTTTGCTGCCGCCTTCGATTTCCCGGGTGATTTTCAGTTTTCTTGCATCCATCACCTGGATGGAATTCACAAGCGCGGCAAACGGGTAGTCGAGCATCGCCGCCAGCATCCCGCCGATCTGTGCAGCGCTGTCCTCGGCCTGTACGCCAGTCAAGATCAAGTCATAGTGCTCTTGCTGGACGTAGGCCTTCAAAATGGTCGCTATGCCTTTTCCATCCGAGCTGCTGAAAGCTTCGTCCGAGATGAGTACACCTCGGTTTGCCCCCATGGCCATTTCACGGCGCAAACTCTCATCATCTTCATCACTGCCCACGGTTACGACCGTGACATTCCCGCCTTCCCTAGCAACGATCTGGAGCGCTTCCTCGACGGCGTAGTTGTCCGCCTCGTTGACTGAATAAACCAAATCGTCTCGCTCGATGTCGTTCCCATTGCTGTTCAATTCAATTTCATTCTCCGAAGTGTCGGGTACTCTTTTTATGCAAACTAGGATCTCCACGTTGAACCTCCCCGCGCTGCTCTGGCTGCCATCGTGAACTTCCTTCCATGGATTCAGCTGCTGTGCGCGACAGTGGCCAGCTCATTCTGCTTCTGCACCAACTGCGGCTTGATCTGTGGGCCGTTGTCGGTCATTTGTTTCTCGACCAGCTCGGCCAAATCAGTTGCGATCATCTTTCCTTCCAGGCCTGCTACCTTAATGGCATCCTCGATATTCGCCATGCAGCACGGGCACGCCGTGACGATCACATTCGCTCCCGCCTCTGCTGCCATCTTGACCCGCACGACACCCATCCTCTGCTCTTCTTTGGGCTCGTAGAACAGCATGAGTCCACCTCCGCCACAGCAGAACGACCGGTCGCGGGAGCGCTTCATCTCCACCCTTCTCAGCCCTGGAATCGCGTCCAGCACGTAGCGGGGATCGTCGTAGATGTGGTTGTGGCGCCCCAGATAACAGGGATCGTGGTAGGCGTAGACTTTGCTTTGGTCTTCCACGGGCTTGAGGTGGAGTTGGCCAGACTTCAGGTGCCTGGCGATTAGCTGGCTGATGTGTTCAACCGGGGGCAGATTCTTGTAGTCGTGTTTCAGTGAATTGAACGCATGCGGATCCGCGGTAACGATTCGCTGAACTCCAGAGCCTCTGATGGCTTGCACATTGTCATCACGCAGTGCCCTGAACAACATTTCTTCCCCGAAACGCCGAACCTCATGACCGCTGTCTTTTTCCTTCGTCCCCAAGATTCCGAAATCCACGCCGGCACGGTTTAGAATTTTTGCTGTCGCCCGCCCAATCGATTGCATCCGGTCATCGTAGGAGGTAATGCTATCGACAAAAAACAAAGTCTCCGCGGCTTCGCTCTCATCTAAGATCTTCACGTCACACTGGTGCCGGAACTCTGCGGCCTTGACCCATTCCGCCCTCTTCTTTTCCAGCTTTCCGTATGGATTGCCTCGACTTTCGAGAGCCTTCAACGGCCTCTGGAGGGTCTGTGGTACGTTGCCATCGTCGATCAAGCCTCGGCGCAGATCCACAATCTTGTCGATGTACTCGACCAATAATGGACATTCCTCTTCGCAAGCACCGCAAGTCGTGCACGACCAGATTTCATCCTGGGAATAAATATTGCCAACCAGCGGCTGGTCTCCGTCCGAACCGCCGAATACTCGATAGTGCTCAAAGCTGTAGTCTCGCGCCTTGATGGTCAAGAATCGGGGCGATAGCGGCCTTCCCACTGCGTTTGCTGGGCAGTTATCCGAGCACCGTCCGCAGTCGGCGCAGGAATAGAAATCGAGCATGTGCTTCCACGTAAAGTCCTCGAACCTCTTCACTCCGAGAGATTTCAGTTGGTCCGACTGCTCATCAGAAACGTCCCACTTCACGGGCTTAACTGTTCCGCGGTCCAGTTTTGCAAAGAAGATATTGAATAGAGAGGTCTCCACATGGAACTGAATTCCGAAGGGCCGGTAACAGAGCAAGAAATAGAAGGTGAGCTGATGAACAATATAGGCGCCACGGTACAGATTCCAGAGGGTCGAAAATGGCGTTACCGATAGAACATTTCTTATGAACCACGGCAACGAGAGCATCGCCGGGAGTTCCACGATTTGTCCTTGCTGTACCAGACTGGCTGTCCTGCTGGCCTGGTAGAGGCTGTCAGCTATCATCAAAAGCGCGATCAACGCTAGGAGGAATACGGCGTCGGCGTCATGACCTTTGCCGTATTTTGCGGGGACAGCGTAACGGGCTGGCTTAAAGAAAACACGGCGACCGATGGCCACAACCATGCACAGGAATACGACGGTCGCTGCGTACTCCGTCACGATTTCGTACCAATGGCCAATCATTCCCGGCGGGGATTGCGACAAGAAATTCTGTTGAGCGCCGAGAAGCAGGACCGCAAACGCTCGAATCGCCAGGACTATGAACCCTGCAAAAATTAGAATGTGAAGGATTCCTGCGAACTTGTACCGCGGATGTTTCCACTGGCCTAGCCAGAATTGCAAAACCTTCTGCAAACGCAACCATGGCCGGTCAAATCGAAAATCCGGCGCCCCCTGAACGAGCGGGACGAGTCGCTTGGTGACAATGTAGCCAAAACACGTTAAACCCAGGACATGGATTGCCAGAAACAGCCACCAGCCCGGGATGAACCAGTAGGTTGCCTGTTCCGGCGATAAGAAGGCCGCCCCCATGAGTGCTCCACTTTCGGGGCTCTTAGATTCCTGGTCGTTTGTGAACTACTCGGGAATCTACAAACCGATGCGAGATCGTGCCGTGGCTTAGTGGCTGTGTTCATCCAGTCTTTTAGTCTTGTTCGCAGGCCGTGTTTCTGCCGTGCATCGCGGGGAAGGAAATGGTTCCTGGCTGGAGCGGACCACTGAGCGGCACTCCCCTGGGCTCGAAAGAAAACGCATACTCGAACCGGCGGCTCATCTCACACTCCTTCGGTTCGCCCAGTAATGCTGCGACGCTAGTCTCGTTTCGGTGGCTGAGTAAATGCAGCAGGTCACGCCTCTTAGTGATGTCGTCACATTTTGGAACTACGCTTGCCTAACTTATGGGCAAATGCGAACCAGTGTTGATAAACGCAGGCGTTGTGGGCTGCCAACACTGAAGCGCCGGAAGGCAAAACTACGCCATGATTTCAGCTTTAGGTGGGCGTTCGGAATCCTTCTTAAGTCGCTGTGACCAAAGGCTTTAGCCGCTCACACTCGATTTCCCAGTCATCACCCACAAACCGTCTGTCGTTTCGTCGATTTTTTCGATCCTGGTCGAACCACCTCTTAACGGCAATCTTCTGGTTCCTCTTGTGTCCGTCCGATGGGCTTCCGCCAACGCTGCTCAGTATCACGATGTCAATAAGCGAATGGTGATTTTCTTCGCCGACGAAATAGGCGTCCCTCTCAATGATCTCAGTAACGACGAAGCGCACACGGCGCTCGCCGATCTCAATGGGCTCATAGTGGCAACGTGCACCTTCGAGGACCTCTTGAAACTTTTGATCCGCCGCATAGGCAGCCAATGCTTCTAATGTCGGGTCATCCAGATCTTCAAAGTCGATTTGCTTTCTAAGATCTCGAAACAGCAAAGCTGCGGTCATATGTTTCAGCAATTGGTAAGGAACAGCGATTGCCTCCGGACTGGGGAGTCGGCCAATCTCAACGGAATACCAATCGACCTCCGACATGCGGAACACCGTGGCGAGGGCCATTCTGAGCTCTGCGATCATCCCATGTTTGAATTGCCGCCATTTCGCGCGAACCTTGTAGTCTGCTTCTTTAAGGCTTGCGGCGACCTTGTCTTTGTACGCGTCTTTTGTCTTCCGCATTATGGTTTTGGCGTCATCGTTCCGGTCGGAGGGATGCTCCAGCAAGTAACGCTTCCGGGCGTCTTCCCAGAGGTTACCTTCAAGAATCTTCACCGCTGGATTTCCGAACAGCATGGATATCGGTCCCATAACACACCTTCCTAGTTCGGATTCCGTTGTTGGGTTCATTAGTGCACTTGGTTGACTGACCTGCAATGACCGTTATCACAAGGCTCTGACTTGGGGCGGTTAGTGACTCGATGGCCAAACCACCGGGGAACGGGTCAAAGCGACACCGTCCTCCAGCAAATTTGGGCAACTGACGCTTCCCAGCAATTGCAAATCTTAACAGCCGGGGCGACCTGGCAAGGATCACCACTTCGACACAGAGCTCCGTAGCGGAACCTGGCTGTGCAACAGGCTCCTTTATCTGCAAGCATTTCCGTCTGACCGCTCAGCGCTTTAAGCGAAACCCAGACGAAGACAAATAGGATGAAATATTCTGTAGTGATACATGCAAACAAATACTTTGACTAGTAAGCCCCTGCCGAGGACCCTAAGCAACATCACGGACAACGCACCGGCCGGCCAGTAGTCCGGGAGGAATGGGGGCTCGATATGGCAGACGCGGTCTACGCAAGATCGGGCGCCCCTGTTGGATTTCACAACGGCAAGGTCATCTACGACTGGCAAGGTCAACCCGTAGGGCAATTGCGCGGATCGCGAGTTTACTGCATGGGTGGTCACTACGTGGGCCAACTGAAGAACGGCGTAATCCTGAACAAGGCCCTCAACCGTGGTAATATCCCCGCACAGAAACGCTCACGGTAAACCGCGCAGAAATCCCCAGCCAAACACGCACTCCCGAGAAATTCGCCTTTGCTGTCAGAGAGCGTTGGACGAGATCACCGTCGAGATCTGACCGAGCTTCCAGTTCGTTTCGCTGAGCCTGTCTTGGGCACGCTGTCCCCGTCCTTGGACGAATAGAGAAAGTCTTCAATTTCATCAATTCGTTCGCTAGCGTCGCGGTAACCAATCGCAATGAGCTCGCGGGTATACTTTGGGGTGAATAGCAGGTAACTCATCAGATCCGAACAGGCAGCCGCATCTCGCCCCAAACTGGATACAAAGTAGTGAATCAGAGCAGGCATCTCTCTGTGGTGCTCCTGTGCCACATCTGATAAATGGACTGAAGGCGTGAGAATAAAGGGCTTCAAACGCCTTATCTTTTGACCTGTTTCAGTGCCAGGCTGGTTGATCTGGTCCTGGTCGATCAACTGATTCAGCCGTTCCAGGTGCTCGATGTCTGTATCCAGATGGTCCAGAAACATAACGTCGAAGACAACTCCCATCACTTGTGCCAGCGAAGGAGTTCTCCCATCGGGGGTTTTCTCTCGACGTTCTTTATTTTCGCAGCGCACGCCGATTGCGAAAACCTTTTCCGCTCCCAGGCGGATCACCGGGCTAAGCGGTTGTTGAAGGCGCACACAACCGTCGCCGAAGAAGGCGGATCCCCGAGAGGGGATCGTAAGTTTTACTGGCTGGAAAACAAGAGGAATGGCACAGGACGCGCAAACGTGGTCGACAGTGATCTTCGTCGCAACCGTCACCAGTCGGCTCCGTTTCCACATCGGATGGCCCGTTGTTCCTTGAATGAAGAGATAGCTTTCTCCTGAGCTGTAGTTGGTCGTAGAAATCGCGAGCGCGTAGAGGTGCCGAGACTTGATGTTTTCCTGTATCCGGTCGCACGGAAGGTATTTGTTTAGAAAATGCCGAAGGGGGGTAGCATCCAATAACGATCGGGCATTGCCTCCTCCCAGAATTGCGCCGAAGGAGAGGTCGCGTATCCAGGTTATGGAATTATGTACCTGGGACACGAAGTCACACTGATAGATGTCGGAAGGTCTGAGAGTCGCCCAGAATTCTGCAAGAATCTGCGTGGCCGAAGCAAAATCGTGACACCCTGCGGCAAGAGCAGAGCCGTTAATCGCTCCGGCGGAAGCGCCTCCTATAATCGGAAAAGGGTTCCCTTGCGTCTGGATGCGTTTCAGCTCGCCAACGCGCTTGAGAACGCCGGCTTGATAAGCGCCGCGCGCACCACCGCCTGTCATGACCAAACCGGTCGTGTTTTCCATCTACCTCCGTCTCTGAGCCCGGAAGTGGGCGATGGCCATCGAACCCACGTCCGCAGCTTGGGGAGCTCTTGAATATAGTAGCTTCACGCCGCTGCCAACAAGCAAATGTTACCTGCAAGCGTTCGACCATCCAATATACATCCATGGAAATCAGCCAGGTTTGGTTCTATTCACGATAGAAACGATGAGTCGGGTCACGGGAGAAGTCTGTAGCAAAACCCACATGTCCGGTTTGCCAAATCAGGACTTGGGGGTTTCCTTGAGTTTGGTTTGCGTTTGTGGCTTGGCCCCCTAGCTCATTGCAGTTCATCTCTGCAATTTCTTCATCCGTGGGTCGAGTGATCCTTTCCTCGGCATCGGTGTTACGCAGCCGCTCCTTGTAGTTATTCGTACAAACCCTCCAAGTCCCTACCTAGCTGTTGGTGCGGATCCGCAAGCCCCCAGCACAGTAACTCCGGGTGGCGCTTTTCCAGCCACGCATAAAATAGGTCCACGCCAAGTGCGTTGTGCTCATCAACTGGTCGCGCCTTGAACAACTGGCGCACCTGTAGTTGACGCATTGTGTCAGAATTGCTCTCAGTCATATCCGCACCCCTGACCAGCCAGAACTACCGAGCAATGTCAGATGCTAAGCAAGTCTCTTTGACCCTCGTTCCTTCTCCACATGTGGATCAGTCATTCCGAGTCGTCAGATCGTTGATCCCGGCAACCTGCTCGTCTTCGGGCCGTGCGCAGACTTCAAGCTCTGAGTCTTCCAACCAGACATCGGGAAATGTCCATTCAATCCTGGGATCTTGTTGAAACAAGAATAAGGCGTGGTCCTTATCGAAGCGGGCTGCTTTGACGGTCCCCATTCGACGCGGGTCTGCGACCATGCGGACGTACTGACCAATCATGTTCGCCTGCCACCCGGCCTTGGCTTACGAAGGTCGGCGCCGGGCTGAGGCAATACCTTAAATAGAGCACCACAAAATGGAGGGTTGCCCGTGCCTCAGGCCGTGGCTGAATGCTACTCCCCGTAACCCATAATGCTGTGACTCAGCTCACTGCAGGCTGGTCAGGCAAACGTCTCCCGATGCATGACCGCAGCGCGCTTTTCGATCGGCACAAACTCACGCATGCGGTTCCCAATGTAGACTTGGCGGGGCCGCGCGATTTTTTGCTCTGAGTCTGTGATCATCTCTTGCCATTGGGCCAGCCAGCCCACCGTGCGCGGAATCGCAAAAAGTACAGTGAACATCTCGGGCCTGAAGCCCATGGCTTCGTAGATGATTCCTGAATAGAAATCGACGTTGGGATACAGCTTGCGCTGCACGAAATACTCGTCTTCCAGGGCAATCCGTTCCAACTCGAGAGCGACCTCGATCTTCGGATTGCGTCCCGTAACCTCGAACACTTTTTCGGCAGCCCATTTGATGATCCTCGCCCGGGGATCGTAGTTCTTATAGACCCGGTGCCCAAAGCCCATTAGTTTTCCGTGTCCTTCCTTAACTTGCTCAATGTAGCCGGGTACCTTGTCCCTCGACCCGATCTCGTCGAGCATACGCAGAACCGCTTCGTTGGCCCCGCCATGCAGAGGTCCCGACAAAGCGGCGGCCGCTGCGGCCGTTGCAAGATAAGGATCCGCATGGGAGCTCCCCACAGAGCGCATGGTGTTCGTGCTGCAATTCTGCTCATGGTCTGCGTGCAAGATAAAAAGAATGTCCAGTGCACGTTCAAGCACCGGATTGGCCACATATTTCGGTTCTACCATGCGCCACAGCATGTTCATGAAGTTTCCCGTGTAGCTCAGATCGTTATCCGGGTAGACATAAGGGAAACCCAAGCTGTGCCGATAAGACATCGCCGCAATGGAAGGCATCTTCCCAATCAGGCGCTTGATTTGCCGTAAACGGTTCGCGGGATCGTGCACCTCGCGGGCCTCCGGATATACCGTTGCCAAAGCGGCCACCGTGCTTACCAACAGAGCCATCGGATGGGCATCATGACGGAAACCCTCCATGAACCTCTTGGTGGTTTCGTGCACCATGGTATGGTGGGTGATTTCGTAGACCCAGTTCTTCAGTTCCGTCTCATTCGGAAGAGACCCGAAGACCAGCAAGTAAGCGACCTCCAAGAACGTGCTGTGCTCGGCTAAGACTTCTATGGGGTAGCCGCGATACTCCAGGATTCCACGTTCGCCATCGATGAAAGTGATAGCACTGCGGCAGGAAGCTGTATTCATGAAAGCGGGATCGTAGGTCATCAGGCCGAAGTCGTCGGGACCAGTCTTGATTTGTCGAAGGTCCATGGCCCGCACCGCCCCGTTGTCGATACGCAAGGTATATACATGACAAGACCGATTATCAGTGATGGTAATACTCTCGTTTGACATGATGCCTTCTCCTTATCCCTGCCTGCCCCCCACAGAACTGTCGGGGCGGCCTTTCGCTCTCGAAACTCACCGATTTTGAAAAAACGCATCGCTCTTTCAACCCCAACCCCCGCTCACCTACTTTCCACCGAATACAAATCGACTAAGCGAAAGCGAGTTGCGTCCAAACGCTGGCCCATTATTTCAACCGTACGCTTGAGAAGCTCATAGCCAAGATGGAAGTTCTTTTCGCATTTCAGGCGTAGACACTTACTATTCACCGCGACAGCACTCACAGTTTCAACGGCCCGTGCGTCGAAACGCCAGCGATAGGTCGAAACGAGCCAGGACCATCCCAAGACTTCACCGGGCTCTACCGTTTCCAGGCTGAAAGATGAAGTTTGTGGCGAATGAATCTCTAACGAGACCTTACCTTGACGGATCAGGTAGAACTGATTGGCCTCGCCTCCCTCGCGAAAAAGATGGTGGCCCCTCTCGAATCGGACAATCGAGGCGCAAGCGATTAGCAGATCGATGTAGCTGGGTTCGAGCCCCGTACAGAAAGGATGTTCCGAGATGACCCGACCCAAGTTCTCCACGGCGGCCTCTCGCAGCTAGAACCGCGGCTGAGGGGGTAGGCGTTCTCGCGGGGCGCCCACCGCGGCTCCTGCTGAATGGGGCGATGCTCACACCTCGCTGTGACGGCGGCTGTGCCCCACGTCACAGCTCTCGCAACCCGGGTCTTGCTGGAGCGATCATCGCCAAATTGGGTGCGGACATGCCTGCATTCGAGAATGTTTCTTCAGCTCGCTTCCTGGGTTGGAGTTTGCCGGGGCAACAATGAATCGGCCGACAAGCGCGGAAGTAGCCGCATTCCCAAGCAACATGTATCTGAAGATCGATCTGAACAGAGCGATGGCGAAGTTGCTGAAGAATTACCCGCCGAAACAAAAGTAAGATCAGCGAGAAAGTAAGAGCCCGGACGAACCTGCCTATGCTCCTGAGCGCTCAGGGCTTTGCGTTGGGGTCTTTCGGTTTGTCCTCGGCGGAGCGATTCGCATTGGCGGCAGCTTTTTTGACCCTGTAGGAGGGACCCCATTTGATGCCGGGATGGGAAGCGTCGTGAGTGCCGGTCTGCATGCCTTGATTTAGATCTTCCTCTTGGTCGCGTTCGCTATCGAAGCGGCTTTCTTCGCGTTCTTCCATGGTGGATTCGAGTTCGTCGGCTTCTTGCGATTGCCGCTGTTTATCCTTGTCATCGGTGTCCATAAAATCTCCTCGGTTTCGTCGGGCTGCTACCCAAAGATGAGATGTCCGGCACCGGACGATGGTTTAGGAAAAGATTGCCGGCACCTGCGGAATACAGGAAATACCGGATTGTTGATTTGTTGTGAGAACGAACCAACACGCCCTCAGCGGCTAAAGCCGCACGGATCGGGGCAGTGGCTGGCCCCGAGGGAGCGTGGAAATTGTGGAGGTTGAGGCGCAAGAAAGGTTAAAGTTGCCGGGAAAGAAGCAGGGTGGCCGGGAGGAAGGCATGCGACTGCGCTATGGTGGCCGCGCGCGAGTGACGATGTGGTGGCAGGCTCGAATGGTCTTGGTGCTGCTGTTTGCGATGGGCGGTTGGGGAGTGCGAGGTGCGGA
>DATKPS010000111.1:0-6769 GCA_035524015.1 Candidatus Sulfotelmatobacter sp. | reverse complement strand
CTGTTCGACCGACTCGAAATCAAGCGCCTGTTTGTACGTTCACTTCGGGCGGAAGATGTCGCGCCAACCTTACTGCGCGGGTGGTGGTAGCGTCAAAGACTTCGACAGCGTAAAGGTCAATGCCGTCTCTGCTGGAATTTCAATCTGCTTGTTTCCGGTCAACGCGCCCCCCACCAAACCGCCGGCCGCACCGACCAGCGCGCCGATACCCGCGCCCTTACCTCCACCGGCGATGCCGCCAATCAACGCGCCTCCCGCAGCGCCACCACCTGTGGTTACGGCAGTGCGCTTGCCCTTGCCCTTCACCGTGCTGTCCAGCGTGCCTGTCTCGATATCGTAGTTTTGTCCGCGAATCGTAATGCTCGTCAGCGCCAGCGACAATTGGCCTTCGCCCTTGATTTTCCCTTTTTCTTTCGCGGTGATCACCGTGCCCGTCACGTGTGACCCCTTCGGAATTGCTGTCGCCCCTCCAATACTCACCGGACGAGCCAGGGTCGCCAAAAAGGTCTGCCCCGATTGGCTGGTCTTTGAACCCAGCGCTTGGTCCACTGTTACCACCAAAGAGGTACCGGACGGCACAACGATGGGCTGCGGTGGCGGAGGGGCCGGTGTAGGCGCGGGTGTTGCGGCTGGCGGCGCAGTGTTCATCGCTTGTTCTGCGGCCGCGCCAGCCGCTCCCGCCACGATCGCGGTTTCATCGCTTACGCTCGCGGCTCCCGGCTCCGCTTTCGCAATTTGCTCCATGCGCTGTTGCGTGGCCTGGTCTTTCACCGTGCCTTTCAGGGTCACCTTGCCTTCATTCGACGTAACCGTCACCGCCGAGCCCTGTGTCTGCGGATCCGATGCGATCTGGTTTTGCACATCCTGTGCGATCTTTGCGTCATCCACTTTCTTGCAGCCCGCCGTTAACGCCAAACAGCCGGCTACCACCCACGGTAGAACCGATGTGTACTTCCTCATAGATCAAGCTCCTTTTTCCTTCTGTGCCCTGCTGACAAGGGATTGACTCGCCTGCTTTCACAAATCCTTGTCGCTACGGAAGATCTCTCGCCCGCTTCCTTCTGCTCGTTTGCGTCTCTAGGACCAGCCGTCGTGCCTAACTCGTCTTAGCACACTCGCCCTTCCAGAGAACCCCGAACGAGCAATTCCTGAGCACACTTCATTGGCCCAGTGGGAGGGAAAATTACCAAGCACGAGATTTAAGAACGATTCTCACGCAATGTCAACTAGCGCACTGTCGTCTTCTCGGGCCCTTCTTCCGCTTTCTCTTCTCTTCTTCTTTTTGTCCACTCGTTCGATTTTGGGATTATGATTGCGTCTCCGCCCCGATTGTTCCCTCGATACGCAGGAAGGAAGGTCAGTCATGTCTACCCTTGCGAACCCGGCTGAGGGTGAGCGCCTACGCCAAGCACACGAGAAACTGAGCCCATGGAAACGGTGGGGTCCTTATCTGAGCGAACGCCAGTGGGGCACCGTGCGTGAGGATTACAGCGCCGATGGCTCCGCGTGGGACTATTTTCCCCACGACCACGCGCGTTCTCGCGCCTACCACTGGGGCGAAGATGGCCTCGCCGGCATTTCTGACGACAAGCAAAAACTCTGTTTCGCTATCGCCCTCTGGAACGGTGCCGATCCCATCCTCAAGGAGCGCCTCTTCGGTCTCACCAACAGCGAAGGCAATCACGGCGAAGATGTCAAGGAATATTACTTCTATCTCGACAGTTCCCCCACTCACTCCTACATGAAGTATCTTTACAAGTATCCGCAGCTCGCTTATCCCTACGACGATCTCGTCAAGACCAATAAGTCCCGCTCGCGCCTCGAAATGGAGTATGAACTCCTCGACACCGGCGTCTTCAACGAGGATCGCTACTTCGATGTGTTTGTGGAGTACGCCAAGCGCGGGCCGGAAGACATTTTGATCGAAATTACCGTGTGGAATCGCGGGCCACACCCGGCCACCCTTGATCTTCTCCCCACGCTGTGGTTCCGCAACACCTGGAGTTGGTGGCCGATGCCCACCAAGCCACAGTTAAAAGCGGTGAAGTCCGACAGTGGCAGCGAGTACGTTTCGGCCAACCATCCCGACCTCGGCAACCGCTACCTCCTGCTGGATCGCGAAGTTCCGCTGCTGTTCACTGAAAACGAATCTAACGCAGAGCACCTCTGGAACCGTCCCAATCCCACACCTTTCGTGAAAGATGGCATCAATAATTTTCTGGTTCATGGCCAGCAAGACAAGGTCAATCCCGCGCGCACAGGTACCAAATGCTCGGCGCATTACCACCTCGCCATCGATCCTGGCAAAAGCAGCACGGTTCGCTTGCTTCTCACCGACGACTCCAAGACCGCCGGTCTCAGCAAAAATGAGCAGACAAAATTGTTCCGCACGGAATTCCCTGAGGTGATGGCCCAACGCCACAAGGAATGCGACGAGTTTTACGGCAGCATTACCCCTGCCGCGCTCGATGACGACCGCAAAAACGTCATGCGTCAGGCCCTCGCCGGCATGCTCTGGAGCAAGCAGTTTTACTTCTTCGATTTGCAGTTCTGGCTGCGCGAGCACAACGCCGATCCCACCACCGGCGGGAAAAACACCGCCGCCCGCAATCAGCAGTGGGTGCACATGTTGAACGACGACGTCATCTCCATGCCCGACAAATGGGAATATCCCTGGTATGCCGCTTGGGACCTCGCCTTCCACACCATCGCGTTCGCTATTCTCGACACGGATTTCGCCAAACGCCAGTTGCAGCTGATGTTCGACGGTATGTATCTCCATCCCAGCGGCCAGATTCCCGCTTACGAGTGGAATTTCGGCGACGTCAATCCTCCAGTTCACGCTTTCGCTGCTCTCTATGTCTACAACATGGAACGCGAACAGAAAGGCTATGGCGATGTGGAGTTCCTCAAGCGCTCCTTCGACAAGCTGGTGTTCAATTTCTCCTGGTGGGTCAACCGCAAGGATCCCAACGGCAAAAACGTTTTCGAAGGCGGCTTCCTCGGTCTCGACAACATTGGCGTCTTCGACCGCAGCGCAAGGCTTCCCGATGGCGGCAGCCTCGAGCAAGCCGACGGCACTGCCTGGGTTTCTTTCTTCTGCCAGAACATGATGGAAATTGCCTTGGAACTGGCCCGCTACGACGAAGCTTATTGTGACGTCGCGTTGAAATTCGCTGAGCATTTCCTGTGGGTCGCCAGCGCCATGGATCGCATGGGCGAGCATGAAGACTCTTTGTGGGACGAAGCCGATGGTTTCTATTACGACGTGCTCCGCTTGCCCAAGGGTCAGGCCATGCGCTTGAAAGTCCGCTCCCTCGTTGGCCTCTTACCGTTCTGCGCCACTACCGCCATTTATCCCGACATCGTCGAGAAATTTCCCGAGTTCGCTTCCCGCGTCCGCCGCTTTCTCGACCGCAACCCTCGCTTGCTCATGAGCATTGCCCCTCGCGAACCCGGCTACAAAGGTCGCTTCCTCATGTCTGCGCTAAATGAGAATAAACTCCGCCGCATTCTCCATTACCTGTTGGACGAATCCGAATTTTTCGGTCCTTATGGCATTCGTTCCATCTCCCGAGTCCACAAAGACCACCCCTATGTTCTCAACGTTCAGGGCAAGGATTTCAGCGTGAACTATCAGCCAGCGGAATCGCAAAGCGCGCTCTTCGGTGGAAATTCCAACTGGCGCGGGCCGGTGTGGTTCCCCATTAACTTTATGATTCTCCGCGCGCTAGTAAACTTCTACTTGTATTACGGTGACGACTTCAAGGTCGAATGTCCCACCGGTTCCGGTAAGATGATGACGCTGTTCGAGGTAGCTGTGGATCTGAACCGCCGCCTCTATTCTACTTTCCTGAGAGATCCGGCCCAAGGAGCCCGTCGCCCCGTCTATGGCGGCGTCGACAAGTTCCAGTCCGATCCTCATTGGCGCGATTGCATTCTCTTCTACGAATACTTCCATGGCGACAACGGCGCAGGCCTCGGCGCCAACCATCAAACCGGTTGGACCGGCCTGGTCGCCCGCTCCATCGGCCTTTCTGTTGGCCTCGATGCGGAAAAGCTTCTCAACTATGAGCACAAGCCGGTTTTGCGGGAGTCCGCTATACCGAAGGTGGCTGCCGCATCCGGCAGTTAGGCAGGCACGGACAGGCGCAAGTTGGCGCGATCAACGTTTTGCTGCTTCCAGCGTCTTCTTTACTTCGAGGATGGCCTGCACTACGGTTTCTTCGCCCACCGTGGTGTTCAGCATTACGTGATACAGCCAGCGCGTCGGCCATTCCACGTGGAAATATCTTTGGATGAAGTCGACGCGGTCGCGGTCCACGGTATCCACCAGTTCCTGTGCTTCCGCCGGCGTCTTACCACGCCCAATCACTCGCTTCACCTTGTCTTCTCGTGGCGCATACAGGAAAACGCGCAACGTCTCAGGATGCTTCTCCAAAAAATGTTGCGACCCTCGTCCCACGATCACGGAGTTGCCGCTGTTGGCCACGTGGCGTACCACCCGCTCGGTGATCCGCAGAATGCTTTCACTGTCCACCAGCTTTAACTTGTGCGCGTTGATGCTTCCTTCATAGCTCCCGCGCAGAAATGATTTGAACAGCCGGTAGTACAACGGATCGTTCTTCTCTTCTCGAACTTCCACCACGGCCTTGGGGCACTGGGCCAGCCGCGCGATCTCTTCCGTCAGCAATTCATCCCAGAGCTTCCAGCCCAGCCGTTCGGCGAGCAGATGTGCAATCTCACCCCCGCCGCATCCGTATTCCCGTTCTATCGAGATGATTCTAATCATTCTAGGTCACCTAGACTCAGCCTACCGCAACGTCGCCGCCTCCGCCCGGATCATTTTTCTTTAGCAAAAACGCCAGCAAAAACATAATCCCGGAGCCAACCGCCAATACCATGAAGATGTCCACGTACGCCAGAGTTCCCGCTTGCGCTTGCACGAGTGCGTAGAGTCTCGCGATCGCCTGCTTTTGCGCGTCCACCGGACTTAGGCCACCATGCATCGCTTGCGCCGTCAGCCGATTCAACGCATTTTGAAAATTTTGGCTGCCGGAGCGCACATAGTCCCCCAGAATCTCCTGGTGAAATTGCGAGCGCCTCGCAACCAGCGTGGTTACCATCGAAGTTCCCACGCTGCTGCCCATATTGCGCATGAAATTAACGATGCCCGCCACCGCATTGTTTTTCTCGGCAGGAAGTCCCACGTACGCTGCCATGGTAATCGGCACGAACAAAAAGCCCAGCCCGATCACTTGCGCAATGCGCAGCCACGTGGCCGCGACGAAACTGATGTCCAACTCGATGCGTTGCGTCGAATAGTACATCGCAATTGACAAACACAACCAGCCAGTCGCGATCAGGTAGCGCGCCTGAATCTTCGTCGTCAACTGTCCCATGATCGGCATTTCAAACAGCAACACTAATCCCCCCGCTGACAACGCAAACCCCGCCAGTTCGGATGTATACCCTACCAGCGTTTGCAAAAACTGCGGCATTAGCACCAGGCTGCTGAATAACATAATGCCCATCGCGAACATCATTACGTTCGCCGCCGCAAAATTAAAACTCTTGAACATCTTCATGTCGATGATCGGGTGTTTCGCGAACCATTCCCAGATCACCAGTGACACCAGGCAGACCGACGAAATCACCGCCAGCGTCGTGATGAAGTGCGATCCGAACCAGTCGTCTTCCTGGCCCTTATCCAGCACCACTTGCAGCGCCCCTACTCCCAGCGCCAACAAGGCGATTCCGATGTAGTCCAGTTTTACACCCGCACCTTTCAATTTCTTGATGTACGGTGGATCCTCCACATAGGTACGAACCAGAAGCCACGTCAGGGCGCCCACCGGCAGATTGATGAAGAAGATCCAGCGCCACGAATAATTAAACGTGATCCACCCGCCCAACGTTGGGCCAATGGTCGGCGCAATGATCGCTGTGATGCCATAGAGCGCGAACGCCAATCCCCGCTGCTGCGGCGGAAACGTATCTGCCAGAATCGCCTGCGCCATAGGCTGTAAACCGCCGCCCCCGGCTCCTTGCAGCACGCGAAAAAACAACAGCATGCCCAGGCTCGGCGCAAATCCGCAAAGCAACGAACTCACCGTAAACACCAGCAGGCAGGTCATGAAAAAGCGCTTTCGCCCGAGCGCCCCCGCCAGCCATCCGCTGATGGGCAGAATAATCGCGTTCGACACCAGATAAGACGTCAGCACCCACGTGCTCTGATCGTTGCTCGCCGCCAAGTTTCCAGCGATGTACGGCAGCGCCACGTTCGCGATGCTCGTGTCCAGTACCTCCATGAACGCTGCCAGCGCCACAATCACCCCGATCAGCCAGGGGTTGAACTTTGGTCGCCAAACTTCTTGATCGAGGGTTAGTGTTGCGGTGCTCATCGCAAATACACGTGGGGTATCACGTTCATCCCTGGCCGCAGCGACAGGTCGCGGTTCTCTCCGGGCTCCAGCACAATCTTCACTGGAATCCGCTGCACGATTTTCACGTAATTGCCCGTGGCATTTTCCGGCGGTAGCAAGCTGAACAGCGGGCCCGTCGCCCCGGCGATGCTATCCACGTGCCCGTGATACGTCCTGCCGTTCGAATCGACGTGGATATCCGCTTTCTGACCGACACGCATGTGCTTCAGTTGCGTTTCCTTGAAATTTGCAGTGATCCACACTTCATCCAGCGGCACTACCGTCAGTAACTGCTGGCCGGGCTGCACATTCAAGCCCACTACGACCGTTTTATTCACCTCACC
>DATKPS010000110.1:0-3926 GCA_035524015.1 Candidatus Sulfotelmatobacter sp. | reverse complement strand
GAAATTCCAGCAGAGACGGCATTGACCTTTACGCTGTCGAAGTCTTTGACGCTACCACCACCCGCGCAGTAAGGTTGGCGCGACATCTTCCGCCCGAAGTGAACGTACAAACAGGCGCTTGATTTCGAGTCGGTCGAACAGGCTAAAAAGGGAGGGTGTGCATGCGCAACAAATTAGCGGTGATGTTGGTGGTGGCAGGATGCTGCATTTATCTGGGAAGTGGACGGGCGGTAAAGGCCCAGGCCCAATCGCAAAGTTCCCAATCGGCGACTTCACAGCAGCCGGGCGTCGATCAAGATATCAAATTACTGAGAGAGGACATTCGTTCGAAGAAAAAACAGCTGGTTGCTGCGAATTTGAAGTTGACCGACGACGAAGCCACGAAATTCTGGCCAGTGTACGACCAATATACGGCGGAGTTGGTGAAGATCAACAATGAGAAGTATGCGTTGATCAAGGAATACGCGGATACCTGGGGCACGATGAGTGACCAGCAGGCTTTGTCGTTGACCAACCGCGCGCTGGAAGTGGAGAAGAACGTGGCAGACCTGCGAATCAAGTACGTACCGATTTTCAGCAAAGTGATTCCGGGTAAAAAGGTGGCAACGTTCTATCAGATCGAGCGGCGGGTGCAATCGATGATCGACCTGCAACTGGGGTCGCAACTGCCGCTGGTGCAATCACAGGATCAGTAGCGAAGCAAAGATCAAGACGGGGCCCGCTGGTGACGAAAGTGGGCTCTTCATTTGCGTGCCTCGCCTTCGCGGGCGATCGAACTCGCTTGTTCGTAGAAATATCGAATGTCTGGCGTGACTCCGGGATGTGTGTGCGGCGAGGCTTCCCAAGCGCAGGTGAATCATCTACCCTGCTAAGGAATACGCTGGCCATGCCATGGAGCAGCCGCGACACGCCGAGCTAAATGGGTGAAGAGGACGACATTCTGATCGCAGTCGATGGTGGAGGCACGCGAACGCGTTGCGCGGTTTTCGAACGGCGAGGACGAATCCTGGCGGAAGCGCAAACGAAATCCGCAAATCACCTGGTGGCGAATTCGATGGAGGCGCTAGCGGCGCTGGAGGAGTGCATCGGGCAGGCGTTGCGGGATGCCGGCCGGCGCAAAGATGCGGTTCGTGCCGTGTCGGCAGGCTTGGCGGGTGTTGATATTGGCGGCGAAGGATTGGCGGAAGCGCAGGAATTTGTGGGCAGACTCGGCTTTCCTGCTTGTTTCATTCATCCGGACATCGTGAGCGCGCATGCGGGGGCACTCGGCGGAGAACCAGGAATACTGGCGCTGGCGGGGACCGGGTCCGCATTTTTGGGTATCTCGCAGGACGGACGATACGTGACGAGCGGTGGGTGGGGGCCGGCGTTTGGAGATGAAGGCAGCGCGCACTGGATCGGGCAACAGGCGCTGCGAGCGGCGGCGAAGGCGTATGACCGGCGAGGACCGGAAACGGCGTTGAGCGCCGCGATTTGTGAATCACTGGGAGTACAAAATTTTCCCGAAACGTTGCAGGCGGTTTACCGTTCCTCTATGCAAGTGAGGTTGATTGCGCTGCTGAGCCTGACAACGGAACGCGTAGCGGGGGCTGGTGACGAAGTGGCTCGGGAGATTCTAGGGATGGCCGGGGAAGAATTGGCGCGTGGGGTCGTGGCGGTGGCTCGCCGAATGGGCGACTCCAGCGCGACATGGAAAGTGAGTTGGGAAGGCGGGGTGCTGCGCAATTCCGCTGTGGTGCGCGGCCATTTTTGCGCAGCGGTGACGAAACAGTTGCCGGAGGCTTTTGTAATGGCGCCTAAGTTCGATCCGCGGTATGGCGCGTATCTAATGGGTTGCAAATCGCTCGGATGGGAGAATCGGGAACAATGACTGCGGCTCAATACCTCAGCGCGTTGCGGGACATCCTGGCGCGCATTGAAAGAGAGCAAAGCGAGGCAATTCACAAGGCGGGAGAGGCAGTGGCCGAAACCATCGGAAAAGGTGGAGTGGCACACACTTTTGGCAGCGGCCATTCCCACATGATCGCGGAAGAGGCTTTTTTTCGCGCGGGAGGCTTGGCAGCGGTCAATCCGATTCTCGACAGTCGATTCGTGTTTCTGGAAGGCGCGATGGAAAGTACTTGGGCAGAACGGGAGACAGGATACGCGAAAAGGTTGGTGGAACGCGAGGATGTGCGGGCGGGCGACGTGGCAATCATTGTTTCAAACTCGGGACGGAATGCGGCGCCAATCGAGATGGCGCAAGAGATGCACGCGCGCGGAGTAACGGTGATTGCGATTACGAACGTGAAGCAATCGTCACAATCCACGTCGCGGCACGCATCCGGGAAGCGGCTGTTCGAGTTAGCGGATATTGTGATCGATAATTGCATTCCTGAGGGCGATGCGGTCCTACCGGTGCCGAACAGCGAACAACGGATCGGGCCATCCTCGACGGTGGCCGGAGCAGCCATCGTGAACGCGATCATGATTGAGGCGGCAAGCACCTTGCAGGAAGCCGGGCTGGCAGTTCCGCTGCTTCCCAGCGTGAACCTGCAATCTGGTTCGGACGAAAGCGTGGAAGCACTGCTGGAGCGCTGGGCGCCGCGGGTGCGGCTGCTACGCACACCGAAAAATTCCTAGCAAAACGCGCTACATTTCACCGAGGCTGGTCATGACCGGTGCAGTGCGGAAGCCGCCTGTGCGTACCGCGGCATAAAACGGGGTGATGGAAATGAGCCCGGGAAGCCCCTCCGCGTGAAGCAGCCCGCGCACGGCCAGGACCATGAAGACCAGAACGACCGAGGTCATTCACGACCGCCATGGTTGGCGAAGGCCGTAGCGCAAATGCCACGAAGATTCACGATGGTGATGGAACCAGTAAACAGCGCGACCCTAACGGCATACGGTACGGTGGATACCAGGCGTTGCAGCGTCAGCGCGCCATAGACCGTGCACATGACGGGGACAAGCAAATAGTCCATCAGCACGCCGACCGGGCAGGGAGGAATTGTCGATACCCCGATGGGAGTAGTGGGAATGCGCTATTTGGGGTTAGACAAAAAGCATTCTATGTCGGGATGTGCGGAGGTCGGTGGCTCGTGTAAAACAAGCGTCGAGGAGAAAAACAAGCCGTCCGGAACTACTCCGAGACCTTGTGGAACGAGGGGCTTTATGAATCAGCATTCCGTGTTGTTTTGGTATCGCGTGCTGCGGACGCATTATCACTGGACGATGTTCCAGGCGGTGCGCTACGCCCTGTGGCTGGCACGCTGAGTTGGGGGCGCCGGTTTGGTCAGGACCGCAGTTGCAGCACGATCTTGCCGCGCTTGTGGGGAGCGCCGGCGAGCATTTCGTGAGCAAGTTGTACCTGTTCGAAGGGCAAGACAGTACCGACCTGGGTCACGAGTTCGCGGCGATTGAACAGCTCGGTCAGGGCGTTCAGGCGAGCGTTGGTGACTTCGACAAGGAAAAAAACGGTGCGAATCTCCGGGATATTTTGTGAACTGGGAAAGGGACTGACCACGGAAACGAGAATTCCTCCTGGATTGATGAGCTTGATGGAACGTTCGCGCGTGTCGCCACCCACCATATCCAAGACCATGTCGACGCTAGAAACCTGGTCTTCGAAGCGGGTGGTGTGATAATCGAGGACTTCGGCGGCGCCTAAGCCTTTTACAAAGGGAAGATCTTTGGCGGAGGCTGTGGCGATGACGTGAAGGCCAGCGCGCTTTGCGAGTTGCACCGCGTATGCGCCGACATTGCCAGCAGCACCGTGGATGAGTACGGATTGGCCCGATTTCGCGTCAGCATAATCGAAAAGCATCTGCCACGCGGTGACGGCTACGACGGGCACAGAAGCAGCCTCCACGTCGTCCATTGAGTCAGGCCTGGGCGCAATCATCGAGGCGGAAGCGACGGCATATTCCGCGTAGGCGCCGATGAAC
>DATKPS010000109.1:0-11201 GCA_035524015.1 Candidatus Sulfotelmatobacter sp. | reverse complement strand
GCCTAGGGCCTGCATTACGGCGTCGTGGAAGGCGGGGCGGACTTGGGCGATTTTCATGTTTTCGCGGGTGGGGTTGACGCGATTGGTGAGCAGCACCACGAAGACATCTTTGTCGGGATCAATCCAGATGGAGGTGCCAGTGAAACCGGTATGGCCGAAGCTGTGCGCGGAGAAGTAATGGCCGCTAAAGCCGTTTCCATTTGCGGGATGGGCCACCCAGCCTAACGTGCGTTCGTCTTTGGCAATGGCTTGGGGCTTGGTGAATTCGGCAATGGTGGCGCGCTCGACGATGCGATGGTAGGCGTAAATGCCGCCGTTGAGATACATCTGGCAGAACGCGGCGACATCGGGAGAAGTGCTGAAAAGGCCGGCGTGGCCAGAGACGCCACCAATGGCGTAAGCGTTTTCGTCGTGAACTTCGCCCTGGATCAGGCGGTGGCGGTAGCGAGCGTCGAACTCTGTGGGCGCAATTTCCGGCCAAAGATTTTTGGGCGGATTGAACATGGAGTGGTTCATGCCCAGCGGCTCGAAGATGTATTCACGGGCCAGTTGATCGAGAGGCTTACCGGTCAGGCGCTGAATGATTTCAGCCATGAGGATGATGCCGAGGTCGGAGTAGACCACTTTGGTACCGGGCTCGTATTCGAGGGGCTCGGCGAAAATCATGCGCAGCGTGTCTGCCTTGCCCTTGGAGGTACGCCAGTATTCCTTAAACGGCGGCAGGCCGGAGGTGTGGGTCATCAGATTGCGCACGGTGACGCGCGCACGCCATTCCGGCTGCGGACCGGTGGCCCACTCGGGGAGATAACGGGCGACCGGAGCGTCTAGATCGAGTGGAGAGGGAAAATCACCTTCGACTAATTTTTCGACCAGCGTGGTAGTGACCACGACTTTGGTGAGCGAGGCCATGTCGTACATGGTGTCGAGTTTGACGGGCAGAGCGTTGGCGTCGTAACTGAGCTTGCCGAAAGCGTGGAGTGAGACTTTGCCCTTGTAGCCGATGGCGATGGTGGCGCCGGGGAAAGCTTTGTCGGCAATGGCGTTTTCGATGACGGTGAAGGCAGGCTGGAGCTGCGCTTCGCCGCGAACGTCCATGGGTTCGAGCTTCATGGGATACGCGGGGAGGTCGATGCCGTAGCCGGCTTTCAAATCGACGCCGGGGATGGTGACGGGCAAATGGCCCTGAATGGGGATTTCGCCGAAGAGCGCGCGGGCCATGGAGATTTGCGCCACATCGCTGATGCCGAAAGCGGAAAGCCACGTTTGCGCCTGCGGGAAGCGCTCAATCAGATAAGGACTGCCAAAACCGAGGGTGATGACGGGCTTGCCGGACTTGTAGATCTGGTCGACGAGAGGAATCTGGTCGGCGGGGAGGTCGATGGTGCCCTTGCGGTCGCTCACGCGCACGAAGAGAGCGAGGATGGCCACGTCGTAGGTGTCGGGCGAAGGGAGTTTCAGGGTGTCAGCGTGGACGAATTTAGTGTCGGCGCGCAGGGAGACGAGCGAGTCGAAGCGCGAACGAAGCTGAGGCTCGAGATCTTCGCCGGGGTAAGGTTCGGGGTCGGAGTAGAGGTTCAGGAGAAGAGCGCGAGTGGGCTTGGTGGCGTCGAGGGGAAGTATGTGCTGCTGATCGCGAAGAAGGGTGACGCCGCGGTCGGAAATTTCCTGAGCGGTTTGCTGCCAGCCGGTGGTGCCGAACTTCTGGTTCAGGTCGGTAATGTCGACCAGGCGATTCTTGTTGAGGCCGAGACGCGCTTTGGCTTGCAGGATGCGGCGAATGGAGGCGTCGAGGCGATCCTGCGGGATCTGGCCGGACTTTACGGCGGCGAGCACGGCCTCGTAGGCGGCGTCGGGAACCGGAGGCATAAGCAGCGCGTCGGCGCCAGCGAGGAAAGCGCGCACCGCGGCGTCGCCCGGGGCGTAGCGCACGGTGATGCCACCCATATCGAGCGCGTCGGTGATGACCAGGCCCTGGAAACCGAGTTGTTTGCGCAGCAGGTCGGTGAGGATGTTCGTTGAGAGCGTGGCGGGGGTGTTGGGATCGGGCTCAAACGCGGGAACGTTGAGGTGACCGGTCATGATGCTGCCGACTCCCGCGGCAATGGCGGCGCGGAAGGGCACCAGTTCGAGGTGCTCGAGGCGATCGCGGTTGGCGGTGATGGTGGGCAGGTCGATGTGCGAATCCGTGGCGGTGTCGCCGTGACCGGGGAAATGCTTGGCGGTGGCTAAGGCGCCGTTGTCTTCGACGCCGTGGATAAATTCGGAGACAAATTGGGCGACGCGCTGGGGATCTTCGCCGAAGGAACGGGTATTGATGATGGGATTGGCGGGATTGTTGTTCACATCGCAGACCGGGGCGTAGATCCACTGCACGCCCACGGCGCGGGCTTCGAGGGCAGTGATTTTGCCCATGGTGTACGCGTCTTTGGGATTGCCTGCGGCGGCTACGGCCATGGCCGTGGGGAAGGACGTGCCTTCATCCTGGCGCATGGCGGTGCCGCGCTCGTAATCGGCGCCAATCAGCAGGGGAAGCTTGGATTTGGATTGCAGTTGATTGGCGAGGACGGCGGTGGGATAAGCCTGATCCTTGACGATGCCGAGGGGCGAGCCGTGGGTGATGGTGATGAAGCCGCCGACGTGGAGATCGTTGATGTCGTGCATCATCTGCGCGTAAGTGTCGGAGTCGGTGGCGGTGAAGCTGCCGTGGTAGGTGGTGAAGAGAAGCTGACCCACCTTTTCTTCGACGGTCATTTGGCGCAGCGTGCTCTCGACCCATTTATTTTGTTCTGGAGTGAGCGGCGTGAGCGGGGACGTGGATGACGTTTCCACTTTAGAAGTAGAGGCGGTGGAGGATTTGTTGGGGCGAGTGCGGCTACGAGCCTTAGCTGTCATAATCGATAAAAGCAAAATGGGCAAAAGCAGAAGTGCGGCGTAGCGCCTGTTCATTTTTAAAGGGTTCTCCCGGCCGCTCGCCCTGCGCCCTGACTGTATATAGCACGCACACCGGACGCTCACAATGAAGGCGCGAACGGCACGTTCCAGAATATCATTGGGAACTATGAAAACACTGACGAGTTTGCAGAGGGATCGAGGAAAAGCATTTCTTGCGGCGCTGGTGGCGCTGGCGTTTGTGTTGCTGGTGGCGTTGGCGCAAGGTGAGCGCGCATGGGCGCTCGGTGGGCAGAAGCACAAGTCGTCCGGTGGACATGTGGGACGAGTGCAGACAGGACTGGACGTGCTGGAGGCGGAAAAGTTTGCGCCGCTGAAGGGCAAGCACGTGGGTCTGATCACGAATCATACCGGGCTGGACTTTCAGGGACGGACGACGATTGATCTTTTAGCGCATGCACCGGGTGTGCAGTTGGTGGCACTGTTCAGCCCAGAGCACGGAATTGCCGGACACGCGGATGAGAAAGTGGCGTCGTCACAGGATGCGTCGACGGGATTGCCGATTTACAGCTTGTATGGGGATACCAAGCGTCCGACGGAGGAAATGCTGAAGGGCATCGATGCGCTGGTGTTCGACGTGCAGGATGCCGGGGTGCGCTTCTACACGTACACCACGACAATGGGCTATTGCATGGAAGAGGCCGCCAAACGCGGGATTCCGTTTTACGTGCTGGACCGGCCCAACCCGATTGGCGGAGAAATTGTGGAAGGGCCAATGCTGGATGCGGACAAGACGTCGTTTGTGGCGTACTATCCGCTGCCGGTGCGGTATGGGTTGACGATCGGGGAGTTGGCGCAGTTGTTTAACACCGAGAATCACATCAACTGCGAGTTGCACGTGATTGAGATGAAGAACTGGCACCGCAATTATTTTCTCGAGAGCACGGGAGTGCGCTGGGTTCCGCCTTCGCCGAATTTGCGGACGCTGAAAGGGACGATTCTGTATCCGGGGCTGGAAATTCTGCAAAGCGCGGGCGTGTCTGTGGGACGCGGGACCGAGGCGCCGTTTGAGGAATTCGGCGCGCCGTGGATGGATGGCGAAGAAGTGGCGGCGGCGTTGAACGCGCGCGGCTTGGCAGGACTGCGTTTTGCGAACCAGCCGTATATTCCGGTGAGCGGATTGTACGCGGGAAAGCATTGTGGCGGGGTCAGCATCCGGGTGACGGATCGCGCAGCGGTGCGCAGCGTGCAGATGGGTCTGGAGATTGCGGCGGTGCTGTTGAAGAAGTATGCACAGCAGTTTGACGTGAGCAAGACGATTACGCTGTTGGGGAATCAGGCGACGGTGGACGCCTTGAAGGCAGGGACGCCGGTGGAGCAAATCATCGCCAGTTGGGGGCCGGAGTTGGCGGCGTTCGATGAGGTGCGGCGGAAGTATTTTTTGTATAAGTGAGCAGGGTTGGCGGCGCGGGACGAGCGCGGGTCAATTATGGTTGAGATCCTTCGTCGCGTCCGCCGGCGCGCTTCGCGCTATGGCGGACAGCCTCACCCCTGAAAGGGGTGAGCTACAGGGTGGCAGAGCGCACGTGTGGCGGAGGGTGCGGAATCTAATGTAAGGCCGTGGAGCGGGAGAATGTGCTAGAGTCGCGGGATGCGCATAGTGTCCTTGCTGCCGTCGGCGACGGAAACCCTTTTTGCGCTGGGGTTTGACGACGAAATTGTGGGGGTGAGCCACGAATGCGATTTCCCGCCGAAGGCTAAGACGAAAACGTGTGTAGTGTATTCGCGGCTGCCGAAGGATATGACTCCGGCGGAGACGGACCGCCTGGTGCGGCAATACGTGGAGCGCGGCGAATCGATTTATGGGGTGGACCACGACATTTTGAAGGCATTGAAGCCGGACCTGATTGTCACCCAGGACTTGTGCCACGTTTGCGCGGCCACGCCGGATGAGTTGGGCGCGGCGCTGGCGCACCTGCGCAAGCAGCCGGAGGTGTTGAGCCTGGACCCGTTGGACTTGGGCGATGTGTGGCGAGACATTTTGTGGATTGGCGAGACCACCGGGCGTCGCGAACGCGCGCAGCAGTTCGTCGAGAAGATCGGGGCGCGGCTTGCGCTGATCGAGGCGGGAGTGGCGCAAACCAAAGAGCGTCCGCGCGCGGTGGTGTTGGAGTGGCTGAGTCCGTTCTATGTGGGCGGACACTGGGTACCGGAGATGGTCGCGCAGGCGGGCGGAGTCAATGTGCTGGGGAAGGCGAAGACGCCGTCGTATCGGGTGACGCTGGAAGAAATTGTGGCGGCAGCACCAGAAGTGCTGTTGATTGCGCCGTGCGGATATAACGCCGAACAAGCGAAGAAGGAATATTTGTCGATGGAGTTTCCGGAGGCGTGGCAGAGTTTGCCAGCGGTGCGCGATGGGCGGGTGTTCGCGTTGGATGCCAATGGAGTGGTGTCGCGTCCGGCGGGGCGGTTGGTGACGGGGATAGAGGCGATGGCGAAAGCGATGCACCCGGGGATGAGGGTGCGGAAGAAAGTGGCGTCGGTGGTGGCGCGGGTCGCTGAAGCGCCGCGGGGGAGCCGATCGGCGGGCGCGGGGTTGTGAGGGCGAGTGATTGGCGAGCGGCGATCAGGGATCAGTAGTCGGTAATCAGTAATCAGTAATCGGTAATCAGAAACCCCAAGACCCACCCTCAGAAAGCGAGGTGGGGGCACCCGCCGCTTCCCTTCGCAAACCAGCTCAGGTTAACCAGAAGGACAAGCCCTACAAAGATTGGGTTCTGGTTGCGTTGTGTTTGGTCCAGTGGCGGTAGAAAGGGAGGCCCGCTAGGATTAGGAGGAGGCCGAGGGTGGAGCGGCCTGGGCGGATGAGCCATAGATTGAGGGTGAGGACGAGCGCACCGAAAACGAAGATGGCGGGAATCCAGGGATAGCCCCAGCAACGATAGGGGCGTGGAAGATTGGGCTCCGTCTTGCGCAGGCGGAAGAGGGCGACAACCGCGAGGCCGTAAAAAATCCAGCCGGCGAAGATGAATAGGTTGGTAAGCTCTTCGAACGTTCCTGTGAGAGCCATGATGCCGGTGAGCACGCCCTGGAAAATCAGGGCGCGGCCCGGTGTGCGGAATTTCGGGTGAATGCCGTCGGCCACTTTAAAGAAGATGCCGTCGCGGGCCATGGCGTAGGGAACCCGAGCGCCACTGAGGATGGAAGAGTTCATGGAACCCAGCGCGGAAATGACCATGGCGAGGGTGATCCAGAAAGCGACGCCGTGGCCGATGACGTGTTCGACGACGTCGGAAGCAACGTGCGCGGAATTGGCGACGCCATCAAAGGGCAAAACCTTGAAGCAGGCGGCGCTGAAGAGCAAGTAGAGAAGCGCGACGAAGGAGACGCCTCCGACCAGCGCGCGTGGAAAATTACGCTGAGGGTCTCTCACCTCGGAACCAACGAGGTTCAAATCTTCCCAGCCGTCATAGGCCCAGAGCGCGGCCGCCAAAGCAGCAAGAAACGCGGTTAGCAAACCAGTGCTGGCGGGCGTGGGCCAAGTGGGATGTGGAGGAGGAGGGGCGGCGTTGGGCAGCAAAAAAGCAACGCCGATGATGAGCGCAATGCTCAGGATTTTGATGCTGGTGAGGAAGACTTGGACTTCGCCGCCCAGGCGCACACCGAGATAGTTGACGCCAGTCATGAGCACAATCCAGAAAACGGCTAGTGGTTGTGCCCAAGTGAAGACGAAGTCGTAGGGGGGAATCCAGTGGGTGATTCCAGGAATGGCGATGTGAATGGTAAAGAGCGGAGCGGCAACGGCCGGAACAAAGAAAGCGAGAAAGCGCATCATGCCGGCAGCGATGGAGGCGGCGGAGGAGGGGCGACCGACGATGGAGTGCATCCAGCCGAAGAGAAAGCCCCAGACGGGGCCGAAGCCGCGGCGTAAGTAGGCGTATTCGCCTCCGGCTTCTGGAATGGAAGAGCCGAGTTCGGCGTAGGCCAGGGCGCCGAAGATGGAGAGAACTGCGCCGACGATCCACGCGGCAAATACGATAGAGACGAAGCGGCCTTCGCGAGCCATCTCGGAGGGCTTGAGAAAGATGCCGGTGCCGACCATCGTGCCGACGACGATGGCGGTGGAGGCCCAAGGACCGAGGCCGCGGATGAGTTCCAGGCGCTTTTCGGACATGAGGGTTGTGTGGTGCTTGTACTTTAGCAGCATCGAGGAGAGGGCTGGGAAGCAAATCCGCGGGGGTGTGGGCGAAAAATGGAGTCGAGGGCGGTGGGAATGTGGCGCACCTCCGGCGCTCCGCTTTTTCGCGGGGAGTCCCAGCGCTTGCGCACTGGGCTAAAGTTGTGCCGCGCCGCTGACGCTGGCTGGGAGCAGACTTGGGCACTTGCGCTGGCGTGGGTTCGCGGTGATGCCAGTCTAAAGACGGGCCAATACACATGTTGGCTTCACAGCCTCAAGCCTGTGCTACCGGTGGGGAGGGGAAGAGGCGGCTGATGATGGAGCCTACGGCGAAGGTTACGCAGGAGCCGATCAACACGTACCAGGTGTAGGCCACGTGGGTAGAGAGATAGACGAACATAACCGCAGCTAAGCCGGCGAACATGCCGGCCAGGGAGCCTTTGGAGTTGGCGCGGGCATCGATGGTGCCGAGGAGGAACAAGCCTAGCAAGCTGCCGAACGGTAGAGAAGCAATGGCCAGGCCGGTTTCGAGCAGAGAGTGCTGCCAGTGCACCAAGCCGAAGAAGATGAGCACCACGCCCCAAACGAAAGTCATGCGGCGGGAAATTTTCAGGAAGTGTTGCGGATCGATGGGACGGCCACGGAGCGCGTTTAAATCCATGACGCTGGAGGCAGCGAGAGAGTTCAACGAGCCGCCAGCATTGGACATGGCCACGGCGAGAATCGAGGCGAGCAATATGCCAGCCAAGCCCACGGGCATTTGGCTGACCAAAAATTGCGGCAGGATGCGATCGGTGCGTTGGCCAGCAGCAAGCAAAGGCACATGCTGCGCAAAAACGAACAACATGACGCCGATGAGCAGGAACACGATGAATTGGAACAGGACGATGAAGCCGCTGGTGATGATGGCGCGGCGGCTGTCGCCGCGGTTGCGAGCGGCAAGGAGTTGCTGAACGATGGTCTGATCGGTACCGTGAGTGGCCATGGTCAGAAAAGCGCCGCCAATCAGGCCGGACCAGAAGGTGTAGTTGGCGGTCAAGTTCCAGCTGAAGTCGAGGAATTGCAATTTGTGGCCGTTGACGGCAGCGACGTGGACAACCTCCGGCCAACCTCCGGGAATTTTGTGAAGCAGGACCGCGACGGTGACCAAGCTGCCCACCAAGTAAAGCAAGAACTGCACTACGTCGGTCCAGATGACCGCCTTCATGCCGCCTTCCAGGGTATAGAGAATCGTCAGGGCAATCACGATGAATACGGCCAGACGCTCAGAGGTGCCGAGCATCACGCTAATAACCAGGGCAATCGCGGTGACGCGCACGCCTTCAGCTAAAGTGCGGGTGCCAAGGAAAGTTAACGCAGCCACGGCACGCATCTTTACACCGAATCGTTTTTCGATCAGTGCGTACGCGGTCAGAAACTCGCCACGAAAATAGCCTGGGAGAAATAAGAGCGAGATGAGAAAGCGGCCGATGATATAGCCGAAGACCAGCTGCAGGAAAGTCATGTTGCTGGCATAGGCGATCGCGGGCGTGCCGATGATGGTAAGAGTGGAAGTTTCCGTGGCGACGATGGAAAGAGCCAAGGCCCACCAGGGAGTGCTGCGGCCACCGAGAAAGTAATCTTTGAGGGAGTGCTGTTGCTGACGAAAGCGAAGGCCCAGGAGCGTGATGCCCAACAAATATGCAATGACGATAACCAGATCGACTGGGTGGATGTTCATCAAACTCCTGCTTCGCGGATTTGAAGCGCTGACAGCGAAGTGAATCGAGAATAGTGTTCTGGAGCGTGGGACGTCAAGGACGGGAGGAGAGAGGTTTGCGTTTTTGGGAGAGTGGCGCGCCTACGGCGCTCCGGTTTTTCCTGGGATTTTCCCAGCGCTGGCGCGCTCTGCTAACTTGTGCCGCGCCGCTGGCGCTGGTTCGGTGCAGAGTTGGCGCGCGATGCGACACGGTAGCGAGACGGGCTTTGGGCAGTGGTGATGCCAGTCTAAAGACTGGTCACTCCCCAGGCAGCGCACCAGTTGGAGCGAATGAGTGAACTGTGGGTGATCGGACAATACGAAGAAAAGACCTCAGCCCTGGAAGGGGTGAGCTACAGGAGGCGGATTGGGACGGCATCGGGGTGGGTGAATTGGCAACTTGGCGCCGGGCACTACGCGAAGAAGGGCGGACTCACGTATGCTTTGGGTATGAGATTTGTTCTTGGAATAGACGGTGGCGGCACCAAGACGGAATGCGTGTTGATGGACGAAGCGGGCTTGGTGCGCGCGGAAGGACGCAGCGGACCGTCGAACCCGATGCGGGTGGGATTTGGCGGGGCGCTGGCGGCGGTTTGTGAGGCGGGCCGAGCGGCAATACAGAACGCGGGGCTTTCCACGGCGGGCGTCAGCGTGGTATGCGCGGGGCTGGCCGGAGCAGCCCAGCCGGAATCGCAACGCAAGATGAAGAAGTTGCTGAGCGAGGAATTTCCCACGCAAGTGGTCGAGGTATGTACGGACGTAGATCTAAAGTTGGAAGCCACGGGCGATGGACGAGCGATTGTGCTGAATGTGGGAACCGGGACGTTTGCCGTGGGGCGCGATCTGAATGGGCAAGCGATTCGCGTCGGGGGGCACGGACCGCTGCTGGGAGACGAGGGCAGCGCGTATGACGTCGGGCGGAGGGCAATGATTGCAGCTTTGCGCGCGGCTGACCGGGGAAGCAAAGATTCGCCGCTGGCGGCGCGGATCTTGCACGATTTGCGCGCGACGGATTGGGAGGACTTGCAGCTTCGCGTGTATCGCGTGCCCGATGAAGTGTTTCCGAGGATTTTTCCGGTGGTGACGGCCGCGGCGGATGAGGGCGACGGGGAAGCCCGCATGTTCCTGAAAAATGCGGCAGAGGAACTCGCGAGCCTGGTAACGGATTTGATGGAACGGCTGGAACTGAAGGATGAGAAATTTTTGCTGGTGAAGAGCGGAGGAATGGCGGGACGCTCGGCGTATTTCGACAAGCTACTGGATGAACGATTGCAAGCGGTGGCTCCCAGGGCACAATTTGGTGAACTCCAGGTGACGGCGGCGCAGGCCGCGGCGCGAATGGCGCTGAAACTGATGTTGGCGCCGACGGAAGAAGGGGCATAGTTGGAGTGGAGCTGGAGAAGGAAGCAGCACAAGCGCGAACGGCCAGCGGGGAAGAGCTCGAGGGGCTGATCTATCATCCTGCTCCCGCGGTGCTGCTGGCGCTGTTGGATAACCCGGCCCTGGACGAAAGCAAGTTGACCCTGCTGCTGGCGCGCAAGGATCTACCCAGCGAAATTCTGGAAGAAATTGGCCGGCGGAAGTCCTTCCTGAAAAGCTACGGAGTGAAAAAGAGTTTGCTGTTGCACCCGCGGACGCCGCGGCTGATCGGGCTGCGCCTGCTGAAGGAACTTTATTTGATGGACCTGGTGCAATTTACGCTGTCGCCCGCGGTGTCGGCGGAGTTGAAGCGGTATGCCGAAGAGCAGATCGTGGCGCGGCTGCCGCAGATTGCGCTGGGGCAGAAGATCACGTTGGCACGGCGAGGACCGAGCCGAGTGGCCGGCGCGCTACTGGCGGAAGGTCACCCACAGGTGCTGCCGATTGCGCTGGACAATCCATATCTGACCGAAGCGCAGGTGCTGAAGGCGTTGGCGCGGGAAAAAGTGCCGGTGCCGGTGGTGCAGGCATTGGCGAATCACCGGAAATGGTCGCAGACGTACAACGTGAGGTTGGCGATGGTGCGCAACGCGTCCACTCCTATTTCGATTGTGTTGGGATTTTTGCCGCACTTGACGGTGAATGATTTGCGGGTGCTGGCGGAGCCGGGGATTGTGGCGGAAAATTTGCGGAAGTATCTGTTGGCGGAAGTGCGGCGGCGGATGATGGCGTCGCAGAAACAGTGGCGAGCGGCGAGTGAGGAGTAGTGCGGATTAGCGGCGGAGGCGGAGAATGATGAAGGCGCCCAGGAAAAACAGGATGGCGGAGAAGGAAAAGGCGGCGCGCACGGAGACCGCGGACCAGAGGAAGCCGACGACGATACTGGAGAGAAAATCGCCCACGGCGTTGACGGCGGCCAGCGTGCCGAAAGCCATGCCGTGCTGTTCTTTGGGGATAAGTTCGGCGGCAACGGAGTCT
>DATKPS010000108.1:0-22572 GCA_035524015.1 Candidatus Sulfotelmatobacter sp. | reverse complement strand
AGGCATGCGGCTGGTATATCTCTCGCCTCCGGTCAAGATGGTTCCACATGGAAGATTGTGCGAAGCAGTATGGCAACCTCATGAAATGCCTTTCAAGTATTCAGAGGCACCTGTGCTGATTGCCCGGGCGGGACAGACCAGCTTTCCCCTTCTCAAAGACTTCCTGCAAAGAACTAATCGCAACGGCTGGCTGGGAAGATTTTCAAGTCGATTCAGATCGCGGAGGCAACCTTTGGAGCCACGACTCAGCAACGAACTGGTCCGGGTGTACGAAAAGGCGAGGAGGTCCGCCCCAGCGTCAGCAATTTCGTGCTCCTATGTTGATGCTCTCCCGTATGCACCACCAAGAGTGGATTCCGATCGACACTCCACGTATTCCGACCTGCTTGGAAAGGCCCGCAAAAGAAGTGTCCAGAACTGCAAACGCAGCCCTCGCTGTTAAAATTTACCCTACCGTACTGACGAAGAGGCTTTGCATAAGGGGGATTTCTGGTGTTTCCCGTAAAATATTGGAGTTTCGAGCACAAGTGTAGAGAAATGGTACTTATAGCCTATTCAACGTCACACGAGCAGAACCTACTCTGAAGGTAAGAAAGTCGAAACTATAGAAACAACCTGAGGGGGACTGTGATGAAAAAGTGTGCTCTGCTGTTGCTTTTGCCGTTCGCTGTACTTGCCAAGGACCCACCGCAGAATCAAGTGTCAGTCCAGATTGCCAGTAACGACACGCGAGACGTTCGCGAAGGACACGGTTTGCTCGTTGGTTCGTTGGTTCGAAGACTACGGAAGTTGTCTTTGGTGTCAAAGCCATCATCTCCGACCAACATGTCCAGTTGGTTTGCGATGAAGGACACCACCAGTGCTCGCCGTTGGGAGAAGGAAAGACATACATGGGTGAGTTGAAGAAAGACAGCGTCTGGATCACTCAGACCATCCCACTAACGGGCAAGGTCGTTCGGGACCACTACAAGATCAAAGGCAGCTGGTAAGTCTTTTGGTGGGTGAAAATGTTCACTCATGAGATGTATCAAGATGTCCTTCTGACCGTCAGCACCGTCACCGAAATACTCATTCTGTGGGTCATGATCAAAGAAGGCCCAAAGGTCGTGGAGAACGTCAAAGAAATTCGTGATTCCACCACGACAGACTTCGGCGAGACTGAAGATCTTCCGGTCGGCAGCCGAGTCTTCGTACTGCAGCCCCAGCCCGGTTTGCCGCGAGACCAATGGCCTTACAGCACTGCTGTTTGGGTGATTCGGGAGGCGGATAGTAAAAAGAACAGGGCGATTGCAACACCCGTATTACCTCCAATACAGGGCGCTATACCGACAGTCTCAGGACCGATGAGAGGGCCGCTTTCCCCATTTAAGAAGGCTCACATCGCAAGCTAGCCGAGCGCGGTTTGCTATGGAAGAAACGGACCGCCAATAATTTGGTCCATCACCGTTACCTCAAAATCTGTTTCACATTTTATGCAGCGAAGGCCCTGCGGGCTTACTTGCATGAAGCCAGTTCGGGCACGGACCTTTACTACTTGTTCCTTCTTGCAGTGGGGGCATGTAATTGTCACGAGGGTATGAAGTTCATTTGCCATGGATTTATCGTACCACCCGTGTGCAGATGAAGCGATCTCCGGTGTCGGCGCTTTTGCTTGCGGGAACGACTCCCTCTACCGTATCAAAGACTTGACTTTCTAGTTCTAGCCTAGTACTATAACCGTGTAGCAGTTTGACCCAGACATGCCCGTTGCACCGCCGCTATGCCGTGCAACCCGCCAAGAGGGCATTGGGTGGAACAGCACTAAACGCTGTTCTGGTTTCCGGAACATAAATCCGGCTGTCGTGCTAAGAGGCACGGCTGAGGCCGCCGCAAGACGGAGCCGTAAGAGCCGTCAAGGTTAGGTCGTACTTGAGTCGGTGGACTACGTCCACTTTAATCAAGGTGCGACCAAATGGCGCCAAGGAAAAAGATCACCCCTGCGATTACCCCGATAGCCGCTTCGGAAGAGACATTCATCACTCCCAAGCAACTCGCCGAACGGTTGCATGTGAAGGTGTCCACGATTTGGGACTGGACAAGACATCGGAACACGAATCCCATTCCCCACTATCCGATAAGCCGCAAGGCAGTCTATTACAGGTGGTCCGAAGTGATAGCGTGGATCGAAGCGCAAAGAGTGGCAGCTTGAGGTGGTGGGCTGGCCCGGACTTGAACCGGGAACCTGCGGCTTATGAGGCCGATGCTCTAACCGATTGAGCTACCAGCCCACGCGAGATCATCATACCTTGATTTTGTATTTCTGCTGCATCACGGTGCTCAGCTTCCGCAGGCCGCGCTCGCCAGCCGCGCGGTCAGGCTTTACGTAGTAGGCCATTGTAGTAGAGACATCAGCATGGCGCAGGATGGACTGAATAGTCTTGTCGTCCACACCGGCTTCGTTCAGGCGCGTGCCCAGTCCTCTCCGGAAAGCGTGCCATCCGAACCAGGCGCCGTTGATGTGCACCGGGATATCCCGCCGCGAGACATTATCCAGATTCAGTGGACCGCCTTTCTCCCCGCAGAACATCCAACCGCCGTCGCACGCAACTTTCAGCCCTTTCTTGTATGCGGTCAGCATTTTGCGCAACAACGGCACGATGTACACGCCATCTTCGCGCGCTTCGGTCTTTGGTGCTCCTTCCACGTTGTCCACGATCTTTCTCTTCACCTGAATATATTCCCCGTTGTAGTCTTCCCACTTCAATCCCCACAACTCCGATCGCGATAAACCTGTGAATGCCGACAGCGCGCAGACGGTGCGCGCCGGTTCCGGCAGCTTGTTGATCATGTCCGCTACCTCTTCCAACGTGTATGCGTGATTGTTCGACTCGGCGATCTTCTGTTTGCGAAGCTTCTCGGATTCAGACAACCCTGTCAGTATGGGTCCGCCTTTCTTGCGCCCGCCCGCTTTCACTTCTCCCATCGGATTGTTGCCACGATATGCGCCTTTCACAATGGCCCACGAGAACACGCCGCTCAAGAAATTTTTGATTCGCATGTGCGTCTGGTGGGATAGTGTCTGGTCCAGTCCTTCGATGAAGTTTTGCGCGATCGAAGGTGTGATGTTCTGGATCTTACTTTTGGCGATCGCAGACGACTCAATGTGTTTTCTATAGATGTCGTGGTAGCCGTCGATGGTCGACCGTTCCATGTGCAGTTCATTGCCGGCTGGAATCGCTAGTCGCTGTTCGCAGCGGACCCAATACTGTTGCTCAACAAATTCACCTAAGGTGATCGTCCCTGTTGCGGTAACGTGGTCACGATTGACCGGCGCAAGGAACTGCGCGATTTGTTCGGCGTACTTTTTGCGCAGGAACTCTAGGTCGGTAGCTGTGCCGCGCAGCGGGTGTTCAGCGTATCGGCAGAGAAGTTTCGCGACACGAACACGTTTGCCATCTCGGTCTTCGTACACGCGCAGGACCCAGTTCGGTCCTTTGTGCATAATCTGGCCTTCTTGGTTGCGCGGTCTCATTGGGCCTCCGGTGTCGTAGCAGGAGAATAGTCTGGAACATTGAACCCGTTAGTTCTCTGCCGTGTTGCTGCGATTCTAGCAATGCTGTTTCGCCCACGTTCTTTGGATAGTGTTGCAGCATGAAACAGCGAGACCAAGCGTTCATGCATTACGCGGTATCGGATGGTGCGCGTTTTGGGGTTGAAGACGGCTAGCACGTCGGCATCACGCAAGTAAACGTTTGAATAACTCCCAGACTTCACTTGAACGCGGAGCAAGACATGAGGTGTTTGTAGTTTTCGAATGATTAAATCAATGCTGCCAGCAGGAGAGAGATTACGGAACACCTCGAAGTGCTGCCGCATAAGGTCTGCTGCAACTGCTATTTCATACTGTGCCCCAAGAGATGCCGCGCATTGTGCCATTATTTGAGCCTCCGTGTCAGAACCCAAAACGCCCTGAATTAGGTTCGACGACGCCTCAAGAATAGCGCAAAATACTGGTTATTTGTCAAGTGCGCAGCGGACTCATAATCCGTTGGTCGTAGGTTCAAATCCTACCGGGCCCACCAGTTTTCCTCTGTACAGTCCGGAGAGATCCTTTACAGAACGTTCCGAAGACATCGGTAATACCTTTGGGCCGAACGGATTTTCGAGTGGTTCGAGCACGGGTGCATTCCCGGTCGAAGTATTCCGCAAGGGCTGTCAAAAAAGATTGACGGTCGTATGTGGCAGCGCATCCAAGGGTTGCGGCGGAAGTGGCCTTTCGCCAATACTGGTGGACTGCGCGAGCGCCGTGTAGACCGCTGCGTCGGTGCAGTTGCGTCAATACGGCCGCTGCCATCGATCCTGCGGACGGGCAAGACATTTCACGAAAACTGCCTTGATGGAGTTGGATTGTTGGATTAAGGGTGGTGCGTTCATGAAGAACACGTTCGATGCGCTGGTGATTGGCTGCGGTCAATCAGGACCATCTCTGGCCGTGCGGATGGCCAATAGTGGGAGGCGGGTCGCGATTGTCGAACGGGGCCGCTTTGGGGGAACGTGCGTCAACACAGGGTGTATCCCGACGAAGACGCTGGTGGCCTCCGCGAAAGTGGCGGAAATGGCGCGGCGGGCAGCGGAATTTGGCGTGAAGGCGGCGAGTCCCGTAGGTGTCGACATGAAGCGGGTGAAGGCACGCAAGGACGAGATCACTGGGAAGTCCAGAGGTGGACTGGAGTCGTGGTTGAGGAACACGCCGAATTGCACGGTATATCAGGGGCATGCGCGATTCGAATCGCCGAACGAGGTGCGGGTGGGCGAAGAATTGTTGGCGGCTCCCCAGATTTTCATCGACGTGGGAGGGCGCGCCACTATTCCCTCCTTGCCCGGAGTGAAAGAGACGCCGTACCTTACCAATTCCACGCTTCTGGAGCTTGAGACTTTGCCGCGGCATCTGGTTATTGTGGGCGGGGGTTACGTGGGGTTGGAATTCGGGCAGATTTTCCGGCGCTTTGGAAGTGAGGTTAGCATCATCGAAAAAGCGGCTCGCCTGATCCAGCATGAAGACGAGGACGTGTCAAAAGAAGTGCAGGCGATCCTTGAGCGAGAAGGCATCCACATACGGATCAATGCAAAGTGCCTTGAGCTGCTGAAGGAGGGAGACGAAGTCGGAGCGCGCATGGATTGCCTGGAAGGGGCTCCGGAGGTCAAGGGGTCGCATTTGCTGTTGGCCATGGGGCGAACGCCGAACACTTCGGACCTGGGTTTGGAAAAGGCTGGAGTGGCGCGCGATGCTGAGGGATACATTGTGGTGGACAATGAACTGCGGACGGACGTTCCCGGGATCTGGGCGCTCGGGGATTGCAACGGACGCGGCGGATTCACGCATACGTCATACAACGACTTTGAGATTGTGGCAGCCAACCTGCTCGATCATGGGACTCGTAGCGTTGCGGATCGCATCAAGGCTTACAACCTTTATGTCGATCCGCCGCTAGGGCGTTGTGGGATGACAGAGCACGAGGCGCGCTCGTCTGGACGGCGTGTACTGATGGGAACGCGGCCGATGACGCGCGTCGGGCGGGCGGTCGAAAAAGGGGAGACTCAAGGATTCATGAAAGTCTTGGTGGATGCGGATTCGAAAGAATTCCTGGGAGCGACGATTCTCGGCACCGGTGGCGACGAGGTGATCCACTGTGTGCTGGACATGATGTACGCGCGAGCACCATATACCGTGATGCAACGAGCAATGCATATTCATCCGACGGTCTCGGAACTGCTTCCCACGGTGCTTGGCGAAATGAAACCTCTCTAGTGCAAACGCTTTGCGTTGAGGGAAGCTTAGAAAGATTGAACATCTCGGAGTCTGCCGTGAAAGCTTCGTTGCAACATCCCTTTGGCAAAACTGGAGTCAGTAACCGCTATGCGGATACTGCTGCTGTGTTTCAAGCATTGGGCGGCGGCTGGTGGAACCGCCCGGACATTCCGAAAAACTGAACGCAGAATCAAGCGGAGTGGCGGTTTTGGCGGACTGTGCGCAGTTCGTCGCGATAGCCGGACAGAATATCGCCGACTACACCGCCAAGGCGGGTGGCGACTACGGTCATAAGCGCACCTTTCAAGGCGTTATAACCGTCAGAATTACGAGCGTTGCCGTCGGCGCGCGATGAGTGGGCTACCGCGGCTTGCTCTGTGAATCGCCGTTGGCCGGCGGAATCGCCGGGGTCTTGCTTGTCGCGATGGCTGCGTCGATAGCGAGATCGGTCCGAAGAAATAAGCGTAGAGGCGAGCAGGCCACCGCCAAAAGCCACAGCGAGCAGGGTCATGGGCCGCTCGTCGAACTGGGTGCGCCAATCGAATACGCTTTTCACTTTTTCCTGGAGTTCGTTGAAATTGTCGTTTAAATTTTCGCGAGTCTCGTAGATCTGCTGTTTTATCTCATCTGGCCTTTCGCCCATTGCACATTCTCCTTCACGGTTTCGACAGTCCTTTCGGGGACAGGTTCAATCTGTTTCAATCGGTTGCGTCCGGAAGCGACCAAAACAGCGGAAATCACCAGTAAAACAGCGGCGACGATCAGCGCAGCCAGCCACGCAGAGAGCACCATGGAGAGCCCATAAACAATGGCCAAGAGCAGGAAGCCGAGCCCGTAAAAGCCGAGAACCGCTCCAGCGGCGAAAGTGGTCGCGGGTTTGGCGGCGCGGTCCGCTTTTTCCCTGAGCTCCGCGCGCGCCAGGCGAAATTCGGAGTGAATGATTTGCTGAAAGTTGCCGAGGATGTCTTGCAGTACATCCGAGACGGACCGCTGGGTTGGCATCGTGCCCATGACCACTCCTGTACCAGCGAAGCTAACGGCGTAATCCGCGGCCAACCAGGAAACCTAGCAGGATCGCGGCGGCAAGCGACTGGACCGGATAGCGCTTGATCATCCCTTGCACATCGCGCACGACGCTGTTGAAATCGGTTGCGTGTACATAGTCGGCAGTCGCATGCAACTTATCCGCTGCGATGTGGCCATATTCGGAAAATTGATCGGCACCGGAGTCCAAGGTGTTGGCAGTGCGATGGAGAGCCTGCGCGGTGGATTCCCGCGATGTGTCAAATGTATGGGCAGCCTTGCGCCCGAATTCATCGAGGGCATCCTTGGCGTCAGCGGCCTTTTCGGTAAGAGTCTTCTTCATGCGGGCCGCAGTTGCAGAAGGCGAAGACGCATTCGGCGCATCGGCAGCAGATTCGCGATTGTTGGCATCCATTGTGGCATTCCTCCTGGTGAGCAAAACTTTCTCGTGCGGCACCGCATCAAGTGGTGCATGAGAGCGGGTCGACTGCTACATTCACAGGCTAGGAGTTAGGGCAAAGCGAGGCTATACGGTAAACGGCTTAGGACCATGCGCTTGAGATCGGAGGTGACGGCCAAAAATTGGGTACGCGGATGATGGACAGAAGGTTCGGAAACGCCGCGTCAACCAGAAATTGTGCTATGCTCAGCGCATTGTTGTCGGACAGTTTTGCCTCCTAGGTCAGGGGCCCGCCCAGGCATTCTCCCGGATCAATAATAAAAATAGACTAGCGTGGCAGTGTACATGTTCCGAGTGGACATCAGGGATGTGAGGCCTCATGAAATACGTTCGAACGTCTTTTGCGTGGTTGTGCTCGTCCGCCTTGTTGATTGCTCCCTTAAGCATGGATGGCTGTAGCTCGAAAGGGAACCAAGGCGTGACCGTGGGCCGGGCAGGGGCACAGCCTGCTTCGGGGCAGACACCAGAGCAGGCAGCCGGGCAGCCAGCGGTTCAGCAAGCCTCGGCTGCGTCGTTTAGCCAACAACCCTCAGACCAGGCGCAAGCCCAACCCATCCAGTTGCCGGACGTGAACCTGACGCCGGCCGGTTTGGACGAATTGCTGGCGCCGATCGCTCTGTATCCAGATCCCGTAGTGGCGGTGATGCTCCAGGCCGCGGTCGATCCCCAGCAAGTGATGGACGGGGGCAATTGGCTGGCGTTAGACCAAAACCAAAATTTGAAAGAGGCGGCGTTGGACCAGGCTTCAAAGGAAGCCGGTTTTACGCCGGTGATGCAGGCGTTGCTGCACTACCCGACGGTAGTGGACATGATGTGCACGCAGTTTGATTGGACGAAACAACTCGGTGCGGCCTATGCGGCAGATCCGCGAGCGGTACTGGATTCGGTGCAGCGGCTACGCGCCGTTGCGGTGGACAATGGCGCGCTGAAAAGCTCGCCGCAAATGAAGGTGGACGTGACACAGCAGCAAGGACAGCAGGTCGTGCAACTGGAACCAACGAATCCGAAGGTGGTGTACGTACCGCAATACGATCCGCAGCAGGTGTTTAGCACCACGACAACGACCACTTATCCAAACGGCACGACGACCACGACGACCACGACCAATGCACCGGCAACAAGTTCCAGCGACACTGTGGTCGTTCAGCAGCAACAGCAGTCGGGAGTGAGCACAGGGACAGCGGTGATGATCGGACTACTCTCGTTCGGAGCGGGCATCGCGCTTGGAGCGGCGATTAACAACAACAATTATTACTATCCCGCATGGGGCTATGGCGGCGTCTATTATGGTGGACGTCCTTATTATCCGCCGCCGTACTACCCTCATTACGGATATGGATGGGGACCGAGCTATGGTTATCATCGGCCGGTCCACTACGGAAACACGAACATCTACATCAACAACAATTACTACAATCGCTTCAACAACAATGCGAATTTGCGGCCGAACTATAAGCCGATGCCAGTGCACTACAACAACAGGCCCAACGGGGTTTATGCAAACAGCATGGGCAATCGTCCGGGAGCCAATAAAGGAGTGAACTACACGCGGCCGGCGAATCCGCCGAACCGGCCGGGGAACGCGGGAAATAACAATGTGCAGCCGCGTCCGGGGACTCCGCAGCAACGGCCTGGAGGGAACGCGCCAAACAACAATAATAATTGGAAGGGGCAGACGACTTATCAGGGCCGGCAACCGGGCACGAACAACGCGCAGAATCGTCCGAATAGCGGCAACGTGCAGGCGCGGCCCGGCGGTGGCGCGAATACGGGGGCGACCACGCGGCCCGCACCGGGTGGAAATAACCAGTTTGGGAATCGCCCTGTCGATCGCGGCTATGGACAGACAAACACCGGGCGGCAGAACGTTGGTAACAATGCCCCCGCAACGCGCCCATCACCCGGAAATGCTAATGCCTCGAGACCGGCGCCCGGGGCCACGCCAACAACGCGGCCTGCTCCGGGGAATGCTCCCGCGAGCCGGCCGGCAGCGACGACGCAACCCGCCCCAGCGACGCGGCCCGCGCCTCAACAATCGAACCGGCAGCAACCGCAGCACCAAGGAGGCGGAGCGTTTGGAGGAGCGAGCAATCCGAGCGCAGACCGCGCAGCAACTAATCGGGGGCGCGCCAGCATGGGAGCGCCTCAACAACACAACGGTGGCAACAAACAGGCCCCAGCAAGGAAAAAATAGCCATGAAAATAGCAAAAATAGCGGCAATTCTTGGGATTTGGCTTACGTGTTCGGTCGTCGTGTGTTGGGCGGCGGAACAGAAGAACTTTGCGACACCGGCGGAAGCGGTACATGCCTTGATGGCGGCGACCGAGGCAGGGGATCAAGACGCGATGCTGGCGATTTTCGGCGATGACGGCAAGGAACTTGTCGATTCGGGAGACGCGGTGCAGGACAAAGCGGGGCGCGAGGCGTTCGTGAAAGCGTACAAGACAAAGCACGCGATCGTGAAGGTGGACGACAAGACGCGGGTCCTGCAAGTTGGGTCAAAGGGTTGGCAACTGCCCATCCCGATTGTGTTGCAAGACGGAAAATGGCATTTCGATACGGCCGCTGGCAAACAGGAACTGCTTTACCGGCGCATTGGGGACAATGAGTTGGGCGCGATCGCGGCGTGCCGTGGATTTATTGCCGCGCAAACAGATTATGCCGCCGTGGGACATGACGGATTGCCCGCTGGGATTTACGCACGCAGGATCGTTAGTGAACCCGGCAAACAGAATGGCTTGTATTGGGAAGCGAAAGAAGGGGAGGCGGAGAGTCCTCTCGGTCCGTTTATGGCGCAAGCGAGCGACGAGGGTTATACGTCGAGGAAAGATCCTTATCATGGCTACTACTATCGGATCCTCAAGGCACAAGGGGTGGCGGCGCCCGGAGGCGCAAAGAGTTATTTGGATGGTGATGTGTTGAAGGGTGGCGTGGCGCTGGTGGCGTATCCGGCGCAATACAGAAACAGCGGAGTGATGACGTTCATTATCAACCAGGACGGGATCGTTTATCAGAAGGATTTGGGAGAGAACACCACAGACGCCGCGAAAGCGATGACGGAATACAATCCGGATTCTTCCTGGAAGAAAGTCACGGACTAGAGTTCATTGCGAAGCAGGAACGCTTAGCAGCGGTTATTTATTTGGCCGGCTGCAGATAGGGAACAAATCCCTGCGTTTTTGTGCGGAGTTTGTAAACGGATTTTGTGGCAGTGATGTAGAGTGTGCCGTAGTCCGAATCTCCCCAGGCCAGGTTCGCGGGCTGCTCGGGCATGACGATAGTGCCGAGATGCGTGCCGTCGGGAGACCATACCCAAATCCCCTCCGGGCCGGTCACGAATAGATTTCCGTTGTGATCCACTTTCATGCCATCGGGAACGCCGCCCTTTTTGGGGCCGGCCTCACTGGCGAAAATGTGTCCATTGCTGATGGTGCCATCGGGGTGAAAGTCGTAAACGCGGATATTCCGCTGCTCGCTGTCGTCTACATAGAATTTCTTGCCATCGGGAGAAAAGACCAGGCCGTTCGGCTGGGAGAGGTCCTTGGTAAGCAGACGAACTTCGCCCTTGGCGTCGAGCCGGTAGACGCCCTGAAATGGAATTTCCTGTTTTTCGCCCTGCGGCAGATCGAGCGTCGGGTCCGTGAAATAAATAGCGCCATCGGGGCCAAGGACAACATCGTTAGGGCTGTTGAAGCGCTTGCCCTCGAAGCGATCCGCTAAAACTTTGTAGGTGCCGTCTGGCTCGATGCGAATAATTGCGCGGAGCACACTGGCGCAGTCGATCAACTTTTGACCGTGGTCGTAAGTGTTTCCGTCGGGATCGCCGAGGGCAATTAAATCTTCCTTGTGGCCGTCGGGATAAACCCGGTAAATTTTGTTGATTTCCTCGTCGCTCACGTAGACGAATCCAGTTTTGTCCCACACCGGGCCTTCGGTGAAGCCAAAACCGGTGGCCAGGGTTTGCAGTTTGGCATCTGGCGCGAAGAGATTCCAAAACTGCGGAGTTTCCGCACGCAACTGAAACTCGCGGGCGGGTTTGGTCTGTTGTGCTCCTTGAAGGCAGATTCCAACGATGAGCAACGCGGCGGCGATGCGAAGGAGTTGGGTCATTGGTGGTGTCCTATTCGTCCTCGTCTTTCGGCTCGGTCTTCACCGCTTTTGAAGTGGAGATGAGGAAACTCACGAGATCATCCAATTCCGCTGGTTTTAAAGTGGTGGCGTAATCCGTTGGCATGATGGGCTGCGGAAGGAACTCCATTTTTGCCACGCCGGATCTGGTTAGGAAATGGAACGTGCCATCCGTGGATTGCAGTTGGATAGAAAAGTTGTCTTCGTTGCGAATGACGCCGGCAAATGTTTGGGAGTTGCGCATGGTGATCACCGCAGTTTTGTTGGCTTTGTTTGCGGGATCAGGATGCAGGATGCCGGAGCGAATTTCGGAGGGAGGGAGTGTGGCGCCGTAAGTGGACAGGTCGCGGCCAAGGAAACCACCTGAGCCCTGCATGGTGTGACAATCGGAGCAACGTGCTTTGCCGAAGAAGAGCGCTTTGCCATTGCGCGGGTCGCCAGGCAGGGTGGCTACAGCGCCTTTCCCTTGCAGCACGCGGAGATAAGCGACCAATTGGTTGAGCTTCGCGGTGCCGAAGGAGTCAAAGGGAGGCATCCCCGCGGCTGGCCGCCCTCCCCGCAGGATGTCCAGAAGCTCGACATCGGAAAGCTGCACGATTTGCTGGCGGGTGGCGATGTCGGGACCGCGTTCGCCGCCCCGGCCATCCAATCCGTGGCAACCGGCGCAAACGGATTCGAAGAGTTGGCGTCCTTCGTTTGTTCCGGGGCTGGCCTTAGTTGGGGCTTGCGCGGAAGCGTGTAGCACGAAAGAGCATGCCCACAGGCAAAGAAGCGGTGCCACGAGGGAACTGCGGTGCTGCTGCTGTCGCGCGGGAAACACGTACCTGGCAATGTCTGAAGGAGTCATGCGGTTGAACCGGGCCACAACACCGGCACATGGTTCAGGTGTGCCGGTGCGGGCGCGGGGGCTTGGCTAAAACAAGAACTTCGCGGCGATTTGCAGGACGCGCGGCGGATTCGCGCTGGTCACCACACCAAATAAGCCGCCGGTGTTGACGCCGTTGACGAAGCTGGGATAGCCGGAATTGATCAAACCGTTTGGACTGTCAAATTGCGCGTGGTTCCAGATGTTAAAGGCTTCCAAGCGCAACTGCAGAGTTTTGGATTCGGTAATATTGGTGTTTTTCAAGAGGGCCATATCCCAGTTGTTGAGGCCAGGGCCGGAGAAGAAGCGGCGATTCGCATTGCCGATTTGTCCGAGAGGCTCGGTGGTGAAATAGTTCGGGTTGAAATAGGGAGCAGGATTGCGGGGGTTCTTACTGCTGGTGGAGCCGCCAGCGAAGAGCGTTCCCTGTCCGCTGAGCTCGGGAACGTCGACCGGGGCACTGGTGACGCCCAACAGGGAGTTATCATCGTTTTCCGCGAGAGCGATGGGCAAACCGGTCGCAAACGTGGTGATACCGGAGAGCGACCAACCGGACAACAGCTTGTTGGACCAACCGCTGTCCGCGTGGAACAACTTCTCGAATTCGAAGTTGAAGTTATAACTGGTGACGAAGTTCTGATGGACGTTAAAGAGACAAAGGCCGCGACTTAACCGGGGATCAATGGGATCCGTGGAATCCTGCAAGCCGGAAGAATTGTCCAAGCATTTGCTGAGAGTATAGCCAACGAGAACATCGCCGCGAGCACTAGCATGGTGCAAGCTGAGCTGGAACGAGTTATACGCAGAGTTCGCGGATTCCTGCATGTAGGGGTTGCTGCCGAAATAAAGCGGGTTGAGAACAGTGCGGGTACCGGCAAGAACGGTATTGTTGGTTCCCGGTACGTAGTACACGGGAATGCCCGCGGGAGGCGTGACGCCGGGAGCCAGTTGGTAGGTGGTGTTTTCACCGAAGGGACCGCAAGGAGTAGAGCCGGATGCCAGATTCGCCGGATTGCTCAGAAACTCGCAAAGCGCGGGGCTGCCGGGATTGGCCTCTACAGAAGTGATCAGACGATGACCCTCATTTCCGACATAGCTCGCGCTGAGGATGGTGTTGGCGGTGAGTTGCCGCTGTATGGAGAGCTCATAATGCTCAGAATAGGGAAGGCGGTTCTTGTTATAGAAAACGAAGCCGCTGGAGATGGGCTCGACGTCAGCCCACGGAAATGTGGTGTTCGGATTTTTCGCGGAAACATTCGTGGGCGGGAACTCAAAAGGAAAAGGATTGTTGCCGGATTCGGTCTCTACAGACCCATCCGCACGCGACAAGAACGGAGAAGAGAAAAATGGCGGCGCAGTGGATACCCAGAAGATGCCGTAGGGGGGATCGCCAACTTCAAGGAACTGGCTGAGATCCTCTACGGCGGTGTAATAGAGACCGAAGCCGGTGCGGATACTGGTTTTGCCGGGTCCCCCAGTCAGCTTAGCGAGCCAGCCGTCGCTGACGCTGGGCGACCACGCCAGGCCGAGGCGCGGTGAAAATGCATCATACACGGGAGGCGCCAGGGTGCGGGGAATGCCGGGATCACCAGGAACCAGCCAGCCCTCGGGCGCACCGGGGTAGACCACAGATTGCTCGCCGGGGACGATGGTTTCGGTTTTATTCTGGGTGTCGTACCAAGGTAAGCTGATCTCGTAGCGTAAGCCGTAGTTAAAGGTGAGGCTAGGTTTGACGCGCCAGCTGTCTTGGATGAAGAGGCCGAGATACTGGGTGCGCGAATCCAGAACCTGGCGACTGGCTTGGATGAAGCTCGCGGGAGCCCCGATCAAGAAATCAACGAAGTCGCTGCCGGTTTCGGAACCATTGAAGCCGTAAGAACCATTTTGACCGTAGTAGTTGCGTTCATTGATCTGGTCGTAATGGTATTCCCCACCGAATTTCAGCGTGTGTGTTCCTATGACTTTCGAGAAGTTATCGATCCACTGGAAGGTATTGTTGTATTGGTCGACGGTATCGGAAGGCACACCAATCGAAAAATTGTTGAAGCTGATGTTGGGCACGCCCTGTAAATTCGCAGCGACGGGCCCAACGCCGCCGTTAAACTGACAGCCCGTCTGGGGCTCATTGGCCGGACAATTCGGCACGGTAAAACCAAGCGATTGCAAAGAAGTCCCCAGACCACCTTTTGGCTGGAAAAGATTGTTCACATTCCGGACGTAGTTGAAATGGAACTCGTTGACGCTGGTAGGGCCGAATGTCTTCGTATCGCCGAGGTTGAGGAGTTGGGCGCGGCCGAGGGAGAGCGCGTCGTAGCCCGGCACGGTGGCGCCGCCGTTCGGGTAAGGATCGTCGCGATTAAAATTATCGATGAAGTAGTAGGCGGAAAGCATACCGAATCGGGTATTTGCGTCCACCCGGACAGCGCCTTTGTCGTCGCCGAGCACGGACGAATAAGCGGAAGTGACTAGACTACCCTGTCCGTTGCCCACGGGGATAAGACCCGCTTGGAGAATTTTTGCGGAAGCGGGAGAAAGAGCCGACAGGATGGCAGGGTTGGTCAAAATAAGCGGATTCGAGAATACACACGGATTTGTTCCGGTGGAACTGCTGCAGGCGTTAGGGTTGTTTGGATTGACTCCCGGACCATAGTAATACGGTTCGCCGACGCTCACCGGATATCCGAGAGCGGACGAAAGTTGTTGTGCCATTTGCGCACCTTGGACGGTTCCCGTGGGAGAGCCGCCGGGTTGCAGGGATGCCGCATAGGCACTGGAAAGCGTGCCCAATTCATCAGTGATGTTGCCAGTCTCATCGGCAGCCGTGGGTACCACAGTGTTTACGTTCTGCCCCTGAGTTTGCCGGGTACCTTGGTAATCCAGGAAGAAGAAGACCTTGTCTTTCTTAATGGGGCCGCCGACGGTGCCGCCGAATTGATTCTGGTGAAACGCACCCTTTGGTCCGCCGTCGGGCCCCACTCCGGGGTTAAAGAAGTTGCGGGCATTCAGATCGGTGTTGCGGAAGAACTCGAAGGCGCTGCCATGCAGGTCGTTTGTGCCGGATTTTGTGGCGACGTTGATTTGGCCGCCACTGTAGTTGCCGTATTCGGCATCGAAATTGTTGGTGATGATGCGGAACTCCGAAATGGCGTCGAGGTTGGGAATAATGGCGGCGCCGTTATTCTTTCCTTCTTCGACGTTGGCGCCGTTCACCATGAAGCCGTTGGCGGTCTCGCGCTGACCGTTGACGGATTGATTGCCGGAGTTCAATCCGCCAGAAGGAGAGCGGTCATTTATGCCAGGAGCCTGTCCACCATAAGCCGCGGGAACTACGCCGGGTTGGAGCGAGAGCAAATCGGTGTAGGAGCGACCGTTCAAAGGCACGGTGGTCATGCGGGAACCGGTGATCACCTCGCCCATTTGTGTGCTTTGCGTTTCCACCTGGACGGCGTTGGCGTTCACCTCGATATGTTCGGCTGCGGAGCCAATCTGTAGGGTGACGTCGACCTTTACAGCCGAGTTAGCGTCGATGGTGATGTTGGTCTGGCGAAAGACTTTGAACCCGGGGCCATGGACTTCGACGTCGTAGGTACCGATGGACAGCGTCGGGAAATTATAGAAACCCTTGGAGTCGGTTATGGTTTGCGTACGAATGCCCGTATTCGTTTCGATGGCGATGACCTGCGCGCCGGAAACCACAGCGCCGCTTGGGTCTGTGACCAGGCCAGAAATGCTGCCAGTGATCCCGGCCCAGGCTAGGGAACCGAAGAATAAGCCCAATATAAATAGAAGTATGCAACGTAAGCGAACCTGCATAGTCACACCCCTCAGTTTGACTTGCACCGTTATTGAGCACGACGGAGGATTCCGCCGGTTCAAGCACCTCGCCCCGTGGGACTCTGGAATACCTCATCGTGCGAAGAGTGTCAACCGATTTTTGAAAGACCGTGGTTCGCATTTGCATTGGCTTAAATCGATTCAAAAGGTATTTCGTCGGGTGGCCTCGCGGTGGTAAAGTCCTTTTCGGTTGGAGAAGGAGGCGCCATGAAGAAGCAGCATTCCGTCATTTCTTGGCGATTTGCCGGAAAGGCGTTGATTGTCGTTGCCTTGGTTTTGGGCAGCATGCTGGCGTTTGCAGTGCGGCCTTGGGCGCGGGCGAGTTCGCAGGCACCTGCTGCCGAAGACGGTGCGGCGCTTCTGGAGGGTTACCGGCACGTAGAGGTGGCATCGGTCTCCGACGCGGAAGAGCAATTGACCGGGCGGAAAATGTATATGACGCACCGCATGAGGCCCATTTTTGCGACAAAGTTTGCGGGCTTTGCGGTGACCGTGCTGCTGAAAAAGGAAGCAAATGACGACCCGAACGCTCTGAATGGAATGTTGGCCGCGATCGATCAGGGCGCCAAGGATTCCGTGTATGTCATGGTGGTGGAGGACGGTGTCGATATTGCCGGGATGGGCGGATTGATGGGCACGGCGATGTATGCCCGGGAATTTGCCGGAGCGGTGATCGATGGTGGTGTGCGGGACACAGCGTATCTAAAGAAAATCGGGTTTCCCGTGTACGCCTTGGGGATTGTTCCTTCCACTTCGGTGCATCATTACCGGTTCGCAGGCGCAAATATCCCCGTGAAGTGCGATGGCGTGGAAGTGAAGTCCGGCGACATCGTTGCGGCGGATCAGGATGGAGTGGTGGTTGTGCCGCGAGCGGATGCGCAAAAGGTACTGGCCCTCGCACAGGATATGGATTTCAAGGAACACTCCATGTATGCGTACATCGAGAAATTGAAATCGATCGAGGAAGCGGTGAAAAAATTCGGCAGGTTGTGAGATTGGTTGGCACATGGCATCCCTCCGGGTGACTCGAATCCCAAATCTGCGGCATGCACTTGTTGCGATGATGGCGTTGGGCGCGAGCGTGTCTGGCCCAAGCGTCTTTGCGCAACAGCAGCGCGCACAACCATGTCGCGTGGAAGCCGTGGACTATGAGGGTTGGCAGGCGCAGCAGCTTTCGAATGCCTGGGTCAAGCTGGTGATGGTGCCGCGCATCGGTGGGCGGGTGATGCAGGTCTATTTCAACGGGCACTCCTACCTCTTTGTGAATCCCAAATTCAAAGGTCAGTACCTGCCGCCATTGGGCCCCGACGCAAAACATCGCTGGTTCAACTACGGCGGAGACAAGATTTGGCCCATGCCGGAAGGAGACAACGACGCACACCACTGGCCCGGTCCTGTTTCCGACCTCCTCGATGACGGCGATTATGCTTTCCAGGTGCTCTCCAGATCACCGAGTTGCAAAGTACGGCTCGATGGCCCGCCGGATCCAAGGACGGGTTTGCAATATTCCCGTGAAATTACGCTGACCGACGATTCTCCGGCGATTTACTTCCGCGCAATCATGAAGAACGTTACGAGTTACCAAATCGCGTGGTCGGTGCAATCAGTAACGCAATACGACACGCAGAATGCGCAGAAACCCGGAGATTACAACCGGGATTTCTGGGCATACACGCCCGCGAATGCGCGCAGCGCTTACCTGGAGAAATTTCATGTGCGTGCCGGGCTGGCGAATGATCCTTCGTTCGAGATCAAAGATGGCCTTTTCTGTTTGCATTGGCTACCGCTCGAGAATGAAGTGTGGATCGACTCCACCGCAGGGTGGGTAGCGGTTGTGGACGGCACTGCTCATTATGGAATGGTGGAGAGATTTGACTACTCGGCAGGCGGCGAGTATCCAGGAAAAGCCACGGTCATTTTCTATAAAACCGGCAGCGGTCTTACGCTAAATGAGCAAGGCCTTCCAGCGCTCACGGTATCCCATAGCGATCTACCTTTGCGCTACATGGAAGCGGAGCTGAATAGCCCGATTGTTACCTTGGCGCCGGGCGCCACCTATGCGATGGATACCGAATGGCATCCCGTGCGCGCAGAGGAAGAGATTGTCGACGTAACGAACGCAGGCGTGTGCGGATCGGTTCTGCGGGCGACGCAAACGGCGGGTGGCGTTCATTTGCAGGGGACTTTCGGGGTTTTCTTTTCCGGCCATTTGCGATCGGATTTCATCGATGCGCAAGGAAAGAAGCTCAAGAGCTTTGAGCTGGAATCGGCGAGCGTGGGGACGACAGTGAAGTTGGAGGAGACGATCCCTGCGCCGGCTGCGGCCACAAAAGTTTCTCTTCGTTTGATTGATGCTAGTGGTCAGGATCGCGGCGAACTCGGGAGTGCTGCGATTTCGGCGGAAGGTAAGACTTCTTAGGGTGATGCGAGCCGCAGAACAATTCGTGAGTCTAGTGCTTTTATGTGGAGGTATGCTGGCTCCTGGCATTGCGCAAGAAGCAGAGAAGGGGTCCGTTTCGGTGAATGTGGATGTGCCGCCCGAAAACTTATCGGCGAAACCGGTGGGCGCAAACTGGCTTTCATACAACGGCGATTACACGGGGAGGCGTTACAGCAGCTTGGATCAAATTAACGTCGGCAATGTGCGGCGGCTGCAAGCTAAGTGGGTTTTCCATTCGCCGAACTCCGATAGTCTGGAGGTTACGCCGGTGGTCGTGGACGGAATGATGTTCGTCACCTCGGCCAATGACGCGTACGCACTCGACGCGCAGACCGGCCGAATCGTCTGGCACTATACGCGCCCAGTCACAGAAGGACTGATCGACGATGCGTCGCAACACCACAATCGTGGCGTAGGGATCTGGCATTCGCGCATTTTCCTGGAAACCGACAATGCCCATTTGTTGTGCCTGGACGCGCGCAGTGGCCATTTGCTGTGGGACGTGGCTTACACCGATGGAAACAAAAATTATGGCGCGACGAGCGCTCCTTTGGTGGTGAAAGACAAGGTGCTGGTGGGTACCTCCGGGGGCGATGACGGCGTGCGCGGGTTCCTGGCGGCTTACGATGCGCAAACAGGAAAACAGGCTTGGCGCTTCTGGACCATTCCCGCTCCCGGTGAACCGGGTTCCTCGAGCTGGCCAGGTGACCTATATCTGCATGGGTGCGGCACTACGTGGATGCCAGGCACGTACGATCCGGAACTCAACACTGTTTATTGGGGCACGAGTAATCCTTGTCCGGATTTCGACGGTGATCCACGCCCGGGTGACGACCTGTACACGGACTCTGTTCTGGCCTTGGATCCCGACAGCGGCAAATTGAAATGGTATTTCCAGTTCACGCCGCACGATCTTTTCGATTATGACGCTACGGAGACACCGGTTCTGATCGATACGATTTATGCCGGGCAGGAGCGCAAACTGCTCGCAGAGGCGAATCGCAACGGTTTTTTCTACGTACTGGACCGCACCGATGGCAAATTTCTGTCTGCGGTGCCGTTTGCCGAAAAGCTGAACTGGGCGAAGGGCATCGACAAACAGGGACGTCCGATCCGCACGGAGGTAATGCCGACCGCCGAAGGAATGCGCGTTTGTCCCGGGTTCAGTGGAGCAACGAACTGGTATGCGCCTTCGTTCAATCCGGAAACGCATCTGTTTTATTTTCTTGCTAGCGAAAATTGTAACGTGTACTTCAAGCACGCAGAGAAATTTGAGGAGGGCAAGGCCTTTTATTCCACCGGAGTGAAGCGTAGTCCCGGGGATGACCGGCAACGGATTCTGCTGGCGTTTAATTTGGAGTCGGAGAAACCGGTGTGGCGTTCCGTGCAGGTGGGGGCAGGCCATTCGTTTGCGGGAACCATGACCACGAAAGGTGGGCTGGTGTTTTTTGGAGATGACGCACAATCGTTCGAAGCGGTCGATGCCGGGACCGGCGCGCCGCTGTGGCATTTCAATACCGGACAGAATTTCCATGCTTCGCCGATGTCCTATGCGGTCAACGGCGCGCAATATGTTGCCGTGGCTTCCGGCAGCGACATTTTCAGTTTTGCTTTGCCGTAGCAAAAGAACTTTGTCTAATTCAAGAAAAGGAGAAATGAAATGCTATCGAATCTTACTTCCCGCCGAGGTTTTGCCGCGCGTATGGCTTCATTGTTTACCGGAGTTGGCGCGGTGAGCTTGTTTTCCGTCACTGCTCCGGCATCGGCGCAGGCACCGAGTGGGGTGCAGAAGCTGGATTACGACGGGAAGACCGCCGGGAATGGTTTTATTACGCCGATGGTCATTCATAACGGAACGATCTACATTTCCGGCCAGGGCGCGCACTCGCACGACTCCGGCGACTTTCCGATGGACGTGGAAACGCACACGAAGCGAGTGATGGAAAATGTGAAGACGTTGGTGGAGCGCGGCGGCGGAACGATGGACAGCATTCTGCAGCTCAACGTGTACCTGGCCGACATCGATTTCTACGATGCGATGAACAGCGTATTCAAAACATACTTCCCGAACGGCGGACCGGCACGGACCTGCGTCGCGGTAGCCTCGCTGCCGGGCAAATCGCTCGTGGAGATTAATTGCATCGCTGCGATTGTGAAGAAGTAGGAGAATAAGGGAAAAGGAGAACAATTATGGGACTAAATCTGAAATGGACGCGTCGGTCTTTCATGGGCAGCCTCGGAGCTCTTGCCGCGGCGATTGCCAACCCCCGGAAATTGCTCTCCTCTCCCCCTAATTTCGGTTCCGCAGCGCCGGACGTCAAAATCGCAGGATTCGGTTCGACGGGCAATGTTTACGACGAACTCGGCGTTACGACCGTGATTAATGGCCAAGGGACGATGACTTATCTTGGCGGGTCCTTGATGCGCCCGGAAGTCGAAGCGGTCATGGCCCTTGGTTCCAAGCACTTTGTGAATATTCCGGACCTGGAAGTCGCCGCAGGAAAACGCATTGCCGAAATGCTGAAGTTGCCCGCGGGCTATTCCGCGATCGTGACTTCCGGCGCGGCAGCGGCAATGGAGTGCGGTCTCGCCGGCATTCTGACCGGCGATGACCCAAAATTCATCAAGCAAATTCCGGACCTGACCGGTATGAAGTCCGAAGTGATTATTCAGAAGACGCACCGCAATCCTTTTGATCACCAGTTACGCAACACCGGCGTGAAGCTGATCGAAATTGAAACGAGAGAGGATTTGCACAAGGCGGTCAATTCCAATACAGCGATGATGCATTTCTCCAACTTTGCGAACGCTGAAGGGCAGATCAAGGTGGAGGAATGGGTGAAATGCGCAAAGGACCTGAAGATTCCTACGTTCATCGACGCGGCTGCGGATACCCCGCCGGTCTCTCATCTTTGGGACTACGCTAACATGGGCTACGACCTGATTGCTTTCAGCGGCGGCAAGGCCATGCGCGGGCCACAGTGCGCCGGCCTTCTGCTGGGACGCGAGGATTTGGTTCGTTATGCCCTGCTGAACAACAGCCCGCACGAAGACACCATTGGCCGTAGCCAAAAAGTCGGCAAAGAAGAAATTGTGGGCATGGTGAAATCATTAGAGATGTATCTGAATGAGGATCACAAAGCGCTTACCGAGGTATGGCAGGCCCGGTTGGAACTCGTGTCCAAGAAAATTTGCGCGGTTCCTTCGGTGACGACTTCGTATTTTGTGCCGGATATAGCCAACCACGTTCCACACATGGAAATAAAGTGGGATCCGCAGCGAGTGAAAATCACTCCGAACGAGGTGAACGCATCGCTGCTTCACGGCAAACCGTCGATCGTGCTGTCTGCTGACGAACGCGCCGGCGCTCTCTCCATGAATTCGTTTATGTTGCAGCCCGGCGAGGATCAAATCATCGCCGAGAGGCTGTACGAAGTGTTGAAAGCCCACGCCGCATGAGTTCACGCGGCGGCGAGCTAGCGCACCAGAAAATCCATGAGTGAACCGCGACGCAGCAATGTGCGCTGGTTTCTGGTTTTCTGGATATTCATTCTGAGCGCCGTCTCTTACCTTGACCGCGTCAACATCTCCGTTGCCGGGACTTTTATTTCCTCGGATTACCACCTTTCCAAGGTGCAGTTGGGCTGGGTGTTCAGCGCCTTCTTTTGGGGCTACGCTCTTTTCCAGGCGCTTGGCGGGTGGCTTGCCGACCGCTTTGGCCCGCGCAACGTCCTCACCACGGGTGTGCTTTGGTGGGGGATTTTCACTTCCCTGACGGCGGCCGTCTCGCCCCGTCTCGCGGGCGCGATCTTCGTCCTTATTGCCGTGCGGTTTCTTTTGGGTGCAGGAGAGGCCATCATTTTCCCCGCGTCGAATCAATTCATTTCACGCTGGATTCCCACGCAGGAGCGGGGCTTCGCCAATGGTTTGATTTTTGCCGGGGTGGGAGCGGGCGCCGGTTCCGCACCCGCAATCGTGACCTACATCATGTTGCACTACGGGTGGCGCTGGTCGTTCTGGTTTAGCGCGCTCG